>CAIRWJ010000088.1 GCA_903882245.1 uncultured Microbacteriaceae bacterium
GAAGATCTTGCCGATGCGCTCTTTCTTGTCCTTGGTCGAGTTGATAATCTGCTCGCCCGAGTTCAACTTGCCCGAATACACGCGAATGTAGGTCAGACGACCGAAGAACGGGTGAACCGCGATCTTGAACGCGAGAGCCGCAAAGGGCTCGGTCGATTCCGGCTTGCGCGTGAGGTGCTTCTCGGGGTCCCGAACGTCGGTTCCATCGACATCGGGAACGTCGAGGGGCGACGGGAGGTAGTCGATAACGGCGTCGAGCATGGGCTGGACTCCGCGGTTCTTGAACGCCGAACCACAAAGGACGGGGTACGCGGCGCCCGCGATGGTCATCTTGCGAATCGCAGCCTTGATCTCAGGAATCGTGGGTTCTTCACCGGCGAGGAACTTCTCGAGGAGTTCGTCGCTGGATTCGGACACGGCTTCGATGAGGTTCGAGCGGTATTCCTCGGCCTTGGCCTGAAGGTCCGCAGGAATGGCTTCAATTTCGTAGGACGCACCCAGCGAAACGTCACCCTTCGAGTCACCCTGCCACACGAGGGCGCGCATCTCGATGAGGTCAACGACGCCAACGAAGGTCGACTCAAACCCAATCGGCAGCTGGATGACGAGGGGCTTTGCGCCGAGGCGCTTGATGATGGTGTCGACGGTGAAGTAGAAGTCAGCACCGAGCTTGTCCATCTTGTTGACGAAGCAGATGCGTGGGACGTTGTACTTGTCCGCCTGACGCCACACGGTCTCGGACTGAGGCTCGACACCTTCTTTACCGTCGAAAACAGCAACGGCACCGTCGAGGACACGGAGCGAACGCTCTACCTCGACCGTGAAGTCAACGTGCCCAGGGGTGTCAATGATGTTGATCTGGTTCTTGTCCCAGAAACACGTCGTCGCAGCAGACGTGATAGTGATTCCACGCTCTTGCTCTTGGGCCATCCAGTCCATGGTGGCCGCGCCGTCGTGAACTTCACCGATCTTGTGCGTGATACCGGTGTAGTAGAGGATACGTTCGGTCGTCGTCGTTTTACCGGCATCGATGTGAGCCATGATGCCGATGTTGCGGACCTTGTTGAGGTCGGTGAGCACGTCCTGTGCCATGTGATGTTCTCCGTGTGTGTTTCTGTATGAATGAGGTCGGGGTGAGGGGCTGGTCGCGGGACCAGCCCCGAGCGACTACCAGCGGTAGTGCGCGAATGCCTTGTTCGACTCGGCCATCTTGTGGGTGTCTTCACGGCGCTTGACAGCCGCTCCCAGTCCGTTGGACGCGTCGAGGATTTCGTTCTGGAGGCGCTCGGTCATCGTCTTTTCACGACGCGACTTGGCGTACGAGGTCAACCACCGAAGTGCGAGGGTGTTCGCACGGTGGGGCTTGACCTCAACCGGAACCTGGTAGGTCGACCCACCAACGCGGCGCGAACGCACCTCGAGGGTCGGTCGAACGTTGTCGAGTGCCTTCTTGAGCACGACGACGGGGTCCTGACTGGACTTGGTGGCAACGCCTTCGAGCGCGCCGTAAACGATGCGCTGGGCGAGGTCCTTCTTGCCGTCGAGGAGGATCTTGTTGACGAGCTGCGACACTACGGGCGAGCTGTAAACGGGATCATCGACAACGGGACGCTTGGGTGCGGGTCCTTTACGAGGCATTACTTCTTGTCCGCCTTCGCGCCGTAGAGGCTACGAGCCTGCTTGCGGTTCTTGACCGCCTGCGTGTCGAGCGCGCCACGAACAATCTTGTATCGAACACCGGGGAGGTCCTTCACACGACCGCCGCGAACGAGCACCATCGAGTGCTCCTGGAGGTTGTGGCCTTCGCCCGGAATGTACGCGGTCACTTCGACGCCGTTCGAGAGCTTGACACGAGCGACCTTACGAAGAGCCGAGTTCGGCTTCTTGGGGGTGGTGGTGTACACGCGGGTACACACTCCACGCTGTTGGGGGTTCGACTTGAGCGCGGGCGCCTTGGTCTTGGTGACCTTGGGGCTGCGTCCCTTACGAACCAACTGCTGAATCGTTGGCACGACTTTTCTCCTTGTAATTTCTGCACGGTGACAGTGATGTTCTCAAACGACCGGCGGTCGATATGCCGTGGGGACCTCGGCTCGGCTGCGTCACGCAATCGACCCGGATAACGGTC
>CAIRWJ010000089.1 GCA_903882245.1 uncultured Microbacteriaceae bacterium
ATGGAGAACTGGCACCTCGACTTCCCCGAGTTCCTCGACCTTCGTCAGAACTCGGGCGACCCCTACCGACGCACGCGAACCGCGAACACCGCCGTCTGGATCTCGGACGAGTTCATGAAGCGCGCGCAGAACGACGACGACTGGTACCTTTTCGACCCGCTCGAGGTCATGGACCTCAACGAACTGTATGGCGCCGCGTTCTCTAAGCGTTACGCCGAGTACATCACGATGGCCGAAAACGGAGAGATGAACCTCTTCAAGAAAATCTCGGCCCGCGAACAGTTCAAGCAGATTCTCATCTCTCTGCAGTCGTCGTCGCACCCGTGGTTGACCTGGAAAGACACGATCAACCTTCGTGCCCTCAACAACAACACCGGAACGATTCACTCGTCGAACCTCTGCACCGAAATCTGTCTCCCGCAGGACGCCGAAAACGTCTCGGTGTGTAACCTCGCCTCGATCAACCTCTCGACCCACCTCGTCGCCGGAAAAATTGACTGGGTCAAGATGGACGAAAGCGCCCGTGTCGCCGTTCGTCAGCTCGACAACCTCATCGACATCACGCGCTCATCGGTGGACGAAGCCGACAAGGCCAACAAGGAAAACCGTGCGGTTGGACTGGGCATCATGGGCTTCGCCGACATTTGTGAGCGCCTCGGCATCTCGTACGACAGCGAAGCCGCCTACGAACTCATCGACGAAATCACCGAGCACATTTCTTACTCAGCCATCGATGAATCGGCGAACCTCGCCCGCGAACGTGGAGCGTACGACCACTTTGAGGGTTCGCGCTGGTCTCAGGGACTCGTGCCCTTCGACTCGATTGACCTGGCCGAAAAGGACCGTGGCGTCGCTATCGAAATCTCGCGCAAAACTCGCCTCGACTGGGACGCGCTTCGCGTCAAGGTCAAGGGCGGCATCCGCAACGCAACGCTCATGGCCATCGCGCCGACCGCCTCTATCGGTCTTGTCGCCGGTACGACCCCCGGTCTCGACCCGCAGTTCTCACAGATCTTCTCGCGCTCGACCTCGAGCGGCAAGTTCCTCGAAGTCAACCGAAACCTTGTTGATGCGCTGTCTGACCGCGGCCTGTGGGAGTCGGTTCGCGAAGACATCCTTCGTTCGCAGGGCGACATCCAGAGCATTCCCTCGATTCCGGACGACATCAAAGCGGTCTACAAGACCAGCTTCCAACTCGACCCCGCCTCGTTCCTTGAGGTCGCGGGCCGAGCACAGAAGTGGATCGACCAGGCGATCAGCCGCAACATGTACCTCGAGACCCGAGACATTGACGAGATGGTGGACATCTACACCAGCGCGTGGACTCGCGGCGTCAAGACAACCTATTACCTGCACATGAAGCCGCGTCACACTGCGGAACAGTCGACAGTCAAGGTCAACAAGGCCGAAGAAATCAGTGGAGGAAACAAGAAGGGCTTTGGCTCCAGCGCCGGCGCTCCGTCACCCGCAGCAGAACCCGTTGCGGCTGGCGCACCCCGACGAGGCTTCGGCTTCG
>CAIRWJ010000090.1 GCA_903882245.1 uncultured Microbacteriaceae bacterium
CCCCGAATGATCCTTTTGCGGTTTCCCTGCGCATTTCAGCGTCCTCAGCCAAAACCCTGACCGACAGTCCCGCGGAACGCGCCTCGCTTGCCGAGTTCCTTGCGAAGGAGGACCTTTACGTCTATACGGTGAACGCCTTCCCGTACGGTCCGTTCAAGGGCGAGTTGGTCATGGAGAGGGTTTACGAGCCGGACTGGACCACCGATGACCGTGTCAACTACACCAACTCGATTGCCGACATTTTGGCCGAGATTTCGCCGGCCGACGTGAATCCTTCGATTCAGACGGCACCCCTCGCATTCAAGCCAAATGTTGCCGGGGAGGCATATATCAAGAAGTTCACGCGCAACGTGTTCCGGGTCGTCGCTCACTTGCGCGACCTCGAAGAACGCACGGGGCGCCGCGTCAAACTTGCGATTGAACCGGAACCTGCGTGCTATTTGGAAACCACGGACGAGACTCTTGAGTGGTTCACGGATCGGGTCTATTCACGCGCCGGTATCAGCGAATTGGCTGAGGTCGCCAACATTCCATTGAGTGAAGCCGAAGGGGCAGTTCGCCGTTACCTGGGAATTGTTTTTGATATTGGGCACCAGTCAGTTGGTTTTGAAAACATCACGGACTCGCTGAACAAGATTGTGAACGCTGGTATCCCAATCTTCAAACTTCAAGAAGCGTCATCGTTGTGGGTTGAAGAACTCACACACGACAAAATTGAAGCGCTTCGACGCTTCACGGACACGATTTACCTCAGCCAGACATCACTCAAGCAAGGCGGCACGATCACCAAATTCTTGAACCTTGGCGAAGCGCTCGACGCATACGAGGCAAATCCGGTCCCCAGTGAGATGCGCACGCACTTTCATGTGCCCGTATTCCTCGAAGAGCTCGGTCCGTTTCGTACCACTCGCTTTGGAGTCCAAGAGGCTCTCGCCATGCACCGTGCAACCCCGCTTTCGGATCACCTGGAAATCGAAACGTACACGTGGGATGTTTTACCTCCAGAACTGAAAACCGGCGACATTATTGAATACGTCAGCCGGGAACTTGAATTTGTTCGCAACGAATTGATGGGATAACTCGTGGCAGAAAAAACTCGCGTCTCGATCATCGGGCTTGGCTCGATGGGCACCGCCATGGCGCACCGACTGCTTGATCAGGGCTTCGACCTTGATATCTGGAATCGCTCCGCTAAAGACGTTGAGGAACTTCTCAGCAAAGGTGCGCAACGGGTCGAATTAGCCGAGGCACTGCACAATGACTTCTTCATGTCGCTGCTCAGTAATGATGACGCAGCGTTGGATGTTTTCAGCGACGAACGCCTCGAGAAAGCCAAGCCCGGAGCGATCCACATCAATATGTCTACGTTGAGCCCGGCTGCGTCAGAGACGCTGGCTGAACGTCACGGTAGGCACGGAATTGGCTACATTGCGGCGCCTGTGCTGGGCCGCCCCATCGCAATCACGACCGGCAAGTTGCTCGTGGTCGCGGCCGGAAAAGCGGAGCACATCGAAGCGGCAGGCGTCATCTTTGACAAGGTTGCGGCGCAGCATTGGAATGTTGGTGAACACCACGCCAAATCAAATTTCGTCAAACTAGGCGTCAATTACAACCTGATTCATGCCCTGCAGGCGATTGGGGAGTCGGTGGCATTGGTTGAATCCGCTGGAGTCGACGCGAACACCTTCATGGAAATTTTGACGCACACAGCTTTTACCGGTTCCGCGTACGCCGGATATGGCCCAATGATTGTTAACCGCGCCTACACACCGCGCGGATTCTCGATGGCACTCGGTCTCAAGGACGTGAAGCTTGTTGAGGATGCAGCCGCGGGCCTTGGGCTCACGCTGCCGGTGGCCACCGTGCTTCATCAACTATTTGAGAAGGCACTCATAGACCCGGACATCAAAGACCTTGATTGGTCTGCTGTCGCCGAATTGACACGGCAAAAGAAGATTCACTAGACGTTTTCTTTGAACGTAAATCGGGGCTCTCTTTCGAGAACCCCGATTCACCGAATTCGGCGTCTACGCCCTTTTAAGTCGTGTCTTTCTCGCACG
>CAIRWJ010000091.1 GCA_903882245.1 uncultured Microbacteriaceae bacterium
GACGAGCGCGTCGATGAGTCGCGTCAGTTCGACCGACAGCGCTCTGGCAGCATCGCGCAAGTACATGCGCGTCAATGTCGCAATCTGGTCGTTACGCGAGCGGCCGGCGCGGATACGTCCGCCCAACTCTGGTCCAACCTCAGAAATAAGCGCGTTTTCGAGAGCGCCGTGGACATCCTCGTCGGATTCCTGGGCGACCAGGGCTCCTGATTCGATTGCCGCGGCGACGCGATCGAGCCCGGCGAGCATGTCGGCGAGTTCGGAATCCGTCAGAAGACCGCCCTTCGCGAGCGCACGAGCGTGAGCCCGAGACCCTGCAATGTCATACAGAGCGAGTCGCCAATCGAAATGGGTCGATTTCGACAACCGAACCAGTTCAGGAGAAGGACCGCTCGAAAAGCGTCCTCCCCACAAGGAACCCTCGTTCGTCGCCATTGGTCAATCCTACGGTTACTGCCGTTACGACGCCGTGAGGAGGAAGTGCAGCAATGCCTTCTGCGCGTGGAGTCGGTTTTCGGCCGCGTCCCAGACGACGCTTTGCGGTCCGTCGATGACGTCGGCGTCGACCTCGTACCCGCGGAAGGCGGGAAGGCAGTGGAGGAAGATGGCGTCGTCCTTGGCAACGGCGAGGAGTTCGGTCGTGACACCGAATCCCGTGAAATCGGCGATGCGCTGTTCCTTGTCTGATTCTTGACCCATCGAGATCCAGGTGTCGGTCACGACGACGTCAGCATCGACCAGCGCCTCTGCGACGTCGACCGTGACGAGAACAGAACCGCCCGTTTCACTCGCGATTCGAGTTGCGGTCTCGTATGCCTCGACCAAGGGTTGGTAGTTCGCTGGGCTCGCTACACGAACGTGCATCCCCGCCATCGCACACGCGACGAGGTACGAATTCGCCATGTTCGACGATCCGTCGCCGACGAACGCGACGGTCAATCCCGCAAGGCGCCCCTTGTGTTCGCCAATCGTCATGAGGTCAGCGAGTAACTGGCACGGGTGGAAGTCATCGGACAACGAGTTGATGACCGGAACGGCCGAATGGGCAGCCATCTCGTCGATGTCCGACTGCGCAAACGTGCGCCACACAATCGCGGCGACCATCCGCTCGAGCACACGGGCTGTATCGGCGATGGATTCTTTTGCTCCCAGCTGCGATTCCCCCGCCTGAATGATAAGCGGATTGCCGCCGAGGTCTGCTACCCCGACGCTGAATGACACACGTGTTCGCGTGGATGGCTTGTCGAAAACGAGGGCAACCGACTTCGGGCCGGCGAGAGGCTTATGCGAGTAGGGGTCGGCCTTCATCGCGATGGCCATGGCGATGATCTGCTGTTGTTCGGCGGGGGTGATGTCGTCGTCGCGACGGAAGTGACGGGTCATGACTACTCTCCTTTATCCGGGGTGACTTCGGTGCCCACACCTTCGGGGGTGAACACTTCGAGCAGGATTCCATGCGGTTCGCGACCGTCGATCATCGCCGCTTTCGGCACGCCGCCCTCGACCGCGTCGACACACGCGGTGGCTTTGGGGACCATGCCGCTGGAGAGCGTCGGAAGCATCTCGCGCAACTCGCCCGCCGAAATACTCGACACAAGTGTCGACGTATCGGGCCAGTTCGCGTAAAGCCCTGGAACATCGGTCAGAATCATGAGTTTCTCCGCGCGCAACGCGATGGCAAGAGCGGCCGCCGCGGCATCAGCGTTGACGTTGAGGCTTTGCGACGGTTCGTCCATGTTTGGAGCGATGGTCGAAATCACAGGAATCGAGCCGGCATCGAGCGCGGCGAGGACCGAGTTCGGGTCGACCGAAACGACTTCGCCAACGAGCCCAAGGTCGACGTCTTCTCCGTTGACGTGGGTCAGCCGTCGTCCCTGGAAGAGTCCGTGGTCCCCCGGAATCCCAACCGCGAGATGACCGTGAGCATTGATGAGTTCAACAATCTGTCCCGTGATGTGCTCGGTCAGCACCTCTCGCACCACACTCATCGCTTCGGGGCTCGTGTATCGATATCCGGACCGAAATTCTGAGGCGATTCCGAGCGATTCGAGCATCGCGGTGATTTGCGGCCCTCCCCCGTGCACGATGACCGGTCGGACACCGACGGTTCGCAGGTAGACCATGTCTTCGGCGAATCTTTCTTTCAGTTCATCGGACACCATCGCGTTCCCGCCGAACTTGATGACGACCGTCTTGCCGGCGAACGACTGCAGCCATGGCAAACTCTCGATGAGCACTCGCGCCTTGTCGGCGGCGCTGTTGATGGGTCTCGTCGTTGACATTAGGACGAGTACGCGCTGTTCTCGTGAACGTAGTCGTGGGTGAGGTCGTTGGTGTAAATCGTGGCGGACGCGTCTCCGACGTGAAGGACAATGTCGAGTTGCAGTGCGCGGGGTGTGATGTCGACCTCGTCGCGGGGTCGGTCGGGACCGCCCGCCGTGCACACACGAACCCCGTTCATGAGGACGTCAACGTGGTACGGGTCGAATTTGGCGGCGGTAGTGCCGATCGCAGCGAGGACGCGACCCCAGTTCGGATCGTTACCGAACACCGCGGCCTTGAAAAGGTTGTTGCGAGCGACCGATCGTCCGACCTCCACCGCGTCGACTTCGGTCGCCGCCTCGGTCACCGTGATGGTGATGTCGTGCGACGCGCCTTCGGCGTCGCGTTGCAATTGCGTCGCAAGGTCGATACACGCGTCGGTCAACAGTGCGGTGAAGTCATCGAGGTCAGGCACGGTCCCGCTCGCGCCCGAGGCCATGAGGGTGACCTGGTCGTTGGTCGACATGCACCCGTCCGAATCGAGTCGGTCGAACGAGACGCGAGTCGCGGCGCGCAGAGCTTGGTTGAGTTGGACGGCCGTCAACACGGCGTCGGTCGTGATAACCACGAGCATCGTGGCGAGCCCAGGCGCGAGCATGCCTGCCCCTTTCGCCATCCCGCCAATGAGGTATCCGACTCCGTCACGCGCGACGGTCTTGGACACCGAGTCGGTCGTCATGATTGCCTCGGCGGCGTCCTTCCCCCCATCGCGAGTGATTACCGTCGCCAGCGCAGTGACGCCCGCGAGAATCTTGTCGACCGGAAGTTGATCGCCGATCAAGCCAGTGGAGCAGACGAGGACATCGCTGCTCGAAGTTTCGAGGGCCGAACCGACAGCCTCGGCGGTCGAGTGAGTCGCCTGGAACCCCTGCGCCCCGGTGAAACAGTTCGCGCCACCCGAGTTGAGGATAATGGCCGAAACCTGACCATCCTTGATGACTTCGCGCGACCAGAGGATGGGGTTCGCCTGGCTGCGATTGCTGGTAAACACTGCTGCAGCGGCGTTGAGCGGACCGAGGTTTCGAACCAGCGCCAGGTCCTTGTCTCCGCTCGATTTGATTCCCGCCGCGATTCCGGCGGCGACGAACCCTTCGGGATAGGTCACGGTCACGGTGCGACTCCGATTGCCGTGAGGCCCAGGGCTTCATCGAAACCGAGCGCGATGTTCGCCGACTGAATCGCCGCACCCGCGGTCCCCTTGCCGAGGTTGTCGATGGCAACGGTCACCACAACCCTCCGTGCGCGCTCGTCGAGCGCGACCTGAATGTGGGCCGCAGTCGACCCGAGAACGTCGGCAGTTCGGGGCTGTTGTCCCTCGGGTAGCACCGTGATGAATTGGTGTTCTGCGAAGGCTTCCTCGAAGGCGGAGCGGATTGTGTTCAACGTCACACCGTCCCGAACGGTCGCCGTGTTTGTCGCGAGAATTCCGCGCGACATCGGAACCAGAATCGGGATGAAAGACAGCGCAAATCCCTGGTTCCCGGTCCAAAGCGACCGAAGGTTTTGCACGATTTCGGGGTTGTGACGGTGTGTACCGCCGACGGCATAGGCGGACGCGCTGCCCAGGATCTCGCTGGCGAGAAGTTCTTCGCTGGCTCGGCGTCCCGCTCCGGAAACCCCGACCGCTAAAACCGACACGAGGTCGGCGGTCTCGATCAAATCATGTTTCACAAGCGGC
>CAIRWJ010000092.1 GCA_903882245.1 uncultured Microbacteriaceae bacterium
CTCGCCGGGCAGAACTCGACCCGTCAGAATCTCGGCCGGGGTCATTGGGCCAGTCAAGGACTGCTCGATGGGGGGTGCGGTTCGGGCAAGTCCCGTGGCGAGTCCCAGAACAATGCCAAAAATTGCGGTTTCCACAACCGCGAACCCCACGACTCCCTTCGTCGAGTCGAGGTGCGGAATGATTCCGCGGCGCCAACGTGCACCAAGCAACGCGAGGATGATGGTGGCTGTGGCTTTCAATAAAACGATGATGCCGTATTCCGACGCAAGGTTTTCGACGCTGCCGATTCGAATCGATGCGCTGGCGATGCCGGTGATAGACACGATGGCAATAGACAACAGTGCAATCGAGGAGTACCGCCGCAAGGTGTCAGCCCGATTCGCGCCAAAGGCCATGGCAACCACCGTTGTGACGAGGCCCCCGGTCCACAGTGAGACAAAAACGATGTGCAAAACGAGGGAGTTGATTGCCAGTCCGTGGTTCGCGGTTGCCCCCGAGTGGCTCATTTCGGCAAATGGCCACGCTGACGCGACAGCAACGAGAAAGGCCGCGGCAAGCCAGAACGGCCGGCGAGCAATCGCGACCACCGTTGTGGCAACGACCGACATTCCCGTCGCAATCAGAAGCAATTGCCCGAGGCTGGTTTCGGTCAGGAAGAAACCGAAATTCGCGTCGAACCCGTCGTCAAAATTAAACTGGGTGCCGACAACCGTGAAGTAGGTAAAGAGAATGTAGCCGACGAGAGACAACGTCCAGATAATTCCAGCCCCCAAGACCAGGTTGAGGGTTCGATCGGCCGGGGTGCCCGGCGGCAACACGAATAAAGCGACCGCAAGTCCGCCGATGACGATTCCTCCTGCAAGGGATGCGATCATTTTCAGGATTGGCGCACCCCAGCGGACAACATCGCCCGCATCACCGAGCTCGCCGACGTGGCTTGCCCCGCCCAGTTCGATGGCGAACCACAATCCGGCGATTGCCGCAGCCACAAGGGTGAGAGAGACGATCAGGCGCGGGCGATTCACCGTTTGAGCCTACCGAGCGAATCTGGGCAAAGAGAAAGGGACGGAGTTTCCTCCGTCCCTTTCCGAAAGCAAAAACTACTTGACAGCAGCCTTAAGCTTCGAACCAGCCGAAACCTTGACACCCTTTGAGGCGGCGATTTGGATGGTGGCACCCGTCTGGGGGTTGCGTCCCTGACGAGCGGCACGGTTGGTGCGGTCGAATGCGACCCAACCGGGGATGGTGACCTTGTTACCCTTGGCAACTTCGCCGGCAACAGTGGTGAAAAGAGCGTCGAGTACGGCGTTGACGCCGGTCTGGCTCTGTCCGGTGTGTGCGGCAATTGCCGCAACGAGCTCGGATCGGTTCATTCGAGTCCTCCTGAGACTTTGTTGATGAAGTACTAAACCTTGAGTTTCCCCAAGTTTTAGCGCTTTCAGACTACCAAGAAGACTTCTTTACGCCTGGCAATTCGCCACGGTGTGCCATTTCACGGAATCGGACACGCGAGATGCCGAATTTCGAGAGAAAACCACGGGGACGGCCGTCGATTGCGTCACGTCCGCGCACGCGAACGGGCGACGCATTGCGAGGAAGCTTCTGCAGTCCGAGGCGGGCGGCCTCGCGTGATTCCGCGGTCCCGTTGGGGTCAACGAGTGCCTTCTTGAGTTCGAGACGCTTGGTCGCATATCGAGCGACAATCACCTTGCGCTGCTCGTTACGAGCAATCTTGCTTTTTTTCGCCATGGTTAGCGCTCCTCACGGAATTCAACGTGCTTGCGGACAACCGGGTCGTACTTCTTCAGTACGAGGCGGTCTGGGTCGTTACGACGGTTCTTACGGGTGACATAGGTGTAGCCCGTTCCCGCCGTGGATCGCATCTTGATAATGGGACGAATATCTTGTGACTTCTTAGCCATTAGAACTTCACCCCACGAGCAATCAGGTCGCGCATGACAGCGTCAATTCCGCGTGCGTCGATGGTTTTGATTCCCTTGACCGAGAGGGTCAGGGTGACCTTGC
>CAIRWJ010000093.1 GCA_903882245.1 uncultured Microbacteriaceae bacterium
CGAACAACACCTTCGCGGAATTTGCGATATGCCTCTTGGCTCAACGAGTTCCCAACACCCGTGGGCTGTCATGGTGAATGTGTTCGGCGCAATGGACCTCGGTCGTTACAACGGATTGAGCAAATACAGCGATGTCAAACTTCATAACTATGGCAAGGAACCTCGTGCCGGTCGCAAAGTTGGTCACGTCACAGCGACCGGAACCGACGTCGCTGACACTACGTCTCGGGCGCGCGCCGTGGCGGAAATCTTTCATGCCGACATTTAGCATGGAGAGGTGAGCACGCCACTCGTCGCTATCGTTATGGGATCCGACTCGGATTGGCCAACGATGAGCGCTGCCAAGGGCATCCTGGAACAATTTGGCATAGCGTCCGACGTCCAGGTGCTGAGTGCTCACCGCACCCCTGAGGCCATGATCGAGTGGGGCAAACAGGCCCGCTCAAATGGTGTCTCGGTGATAATCGCGGGCGCAGGGGGCTCCGCTCATCTGCCAGGGATGCTCGCCTCGGTCACGAGTTTGCCGGTAATTGGTGTTCCTATTGCGTTGTCTCAGTTGGACGGGCTCGATTCGCTGTTGTCCATCGTGCAAATGCCTGGCGGTGTTCCCGTCGCTACCGTGTCAATCGGAAACTCGACCAACGCCGCGTTGCTCGCGGTTCGTATGTTGTCAATTTCGAGTGACGGGCTCGCCGCGCAGTTAGATGAATACTCGTTGTCCCTGGCTGACCTCGTCGCCGAGAAAAACGCTGCACTCAAAGATTCGCTCTCGTGAGTTTGACATCACCGATTCGTAACCCAAACCTTCACGACGGTGCAGTAATGCGCCGTCGGGCGTGGTGGCTCATCATCATGTCGTTGTGCATTCCGGGTTCGGCACAGTTGCTCGCGGGAAATCGTCGACTCGGACGAATCCTGTTTGGCACGTGGGCGGTCGTCTTCCTCATCGGAGTCGCGACGCTTGTGTCCTATCTTCTCGCAGCGGGGGTCACTGTCGGTTTCTGGGTGTCGTATTGGGGGTTACTCGGAATGCAGGTGATTCTGGTTGTACTCGGACTCATCTCGTTCGTTGCCGCCTTCGACACTTTTCGATTGGTTCGGTTCGTTCATGTCCCTAGCCGGACTCGCCTCTGGGTCGCGATTTTCACGATTGTCGCGATGTTTGTGCCTGCGGGCGGAGCCGCCTATGCGACGTACCTCGCTGGCGTTACGAGAGACACGATTGCAGGTATTTTTGCCGATGCGCCAACGGTCGAGCCGATCGAGGGAAAGTACAGTTTCATGTTGCTCGGAGGAGATGCTGGGGCTGACCGGATTGGCCTTCGACCAGACTCCGTCAGTCTCGTCACCGTCGACGCGGATACGGGCCAAATCGCTGTGGTGGGAATTCCGCGAAATTTGTACAACGCTCCGTTCGTTCAGGATTCGCCGATGCGTTCCGAGTGGCCAGACGGGTTCAATTGCGGCGATGAGTGCCTGTTCGCGTATATCTATCCGTGGGCAGAAAATCATGCAGAGTTGTATCCGGAAGCGGTCGCGGCTGGATCGTCGCCGGGCGTCGAAGCCATGCGGGATTCCGTGGAAGCAATCACCGGAATCCCCGTCCAGTTCTACGTGCTCATAGACATGCGCGGATTTACCGGACTCATCGATGCTCTCGGTGGGGTAGACATTCTCATTGAGGAGCGAGTGAACGTGTGTGTCGTGGGGGAGCCCATCACCGACAGTTTTCCCGCCGGCGCGACTCATCTCAACGGTGGTCGCGCACTGATGTACGCCCGTACCCGTTGCGACTCGAACGACTACGAGCGCATGGGTCGCCAGCGCCAATTGGAAGAAGCAATCCTGCGTCAGGTCAAACCGACAACGGTGCTGACCCAGTTTCAGCAACTTGCGTCCGCAGGCAAAGCGCTCGTCGTCACCGATTTACCTCAGTCGATGGTGGGACTCATGGTTGACCTCGGAACGAAGGCCCGCAAGTTACCGATTCTCCGAGCGGAATTGGTCCCGCCCATTTTCGACCAGGTGTACCCCGACTTTAAGTTGGCTCACGAGATCGTCCGTGAAACCGTCTTCCCGCCGCTCGCAACCCCGACCCCGACGACCCAACCGTAGAGGGGCTAGGCCGAAAAATCGGCGCGCAACGCTTGTTCAAGTGCTTCGCGCCACGGGGGCATTTCGGGGAGCCCCGCAGACTGTGCGGCGGCGTCACCGAGAACGGAATAAGCAGGACGCGGCGCTGGACGTATGAATGCGTCGGAGGTGGTTTGTCCGACGAGTGTTATCGGCGCACCGACTTCCTCGTAGATTGCGACTGCCAGATCCCACCATGAACACGCACCGGAATTTGTTGCGTGATAGGTTCCCGGGGCAACGTCAAGAAGCAGGCGAATGCGTTCGGCAAGATCTCGGGTCCAGGTCGGCTGACCAATTTGGTCGGTGACGACACTCACGGCGTCCCCCGCGCGGGCTTTGGCCAGCATTGTCGCCACAAAACTGGGTCCACCCGCGCCATAGAGCCAGGCCGTCCGCACGACGGTCGCCCCGTCCCGGTGTGCTGATCGCACGGCGAGTTCACCCTCGAGCTTGCTCCGTCCGTAGGCGGACCGAGGGTCCGTCATCGCGTTCTCGGCATAAGGGCTTGTGGCAAGACCGTTAAACACGTAATCGGTTGACACATGAACGAGGCGTGCACCTGTGTCTGCGCAGGCCAACGCCACGTTGTGTGCACCGCGAGCATTGATGTCCATAGCAATGGCTTCGTTGGACTCGGCTTCATCGACGGCGGTAAACGCGGCCGCATTAATCACAGCCACTCGTCCGGCAACCGCGCGCTGAACAGCACTCGCATCGGTGATATCGAGGTCCGCATGGGAGACGAGGTCAGCGATATCGCCGAAGACCTCACCCAAAGCGGTTGCGAGCATTCCACCGCCGCCGGTTACAAGAATTGGTGCAGTCATCGCGATCTCCCTCGTCCTTCAGCGTAGTGCGGCAATAGGCTGGGCGAGTGAAGAAAGCGTCTGCTCAACCGCTCGTTCTCGTGGACGCAACGGCGATCAGTGCACAGCGAGGCGGTGTCGGACGTTATGTCGAGGAACTGGTCCGTGAGTCGGTCCTCGCGGGTCTCTCACTTGTCGTGGTGTGCCAGCCACGCGATCAGAAGGCGTTTGCGGACATGGACTGCGATCTTGTTGTCGCTCCTCGTCGTGTACAGACCGTACCCCTGAGATTCCTGTGGGAGCAGATCGGGTTGCCCTCGCTCGCACGACGACTTCGAGCCACAACGATCCATTCGCCGCACTATACGTTCCCGTTGTTTACGCGCCGTCACCGCGTCGTGACCATTCACGATCTCACCTTCTGGTCGCACCCCGATCGTCATTCAGCGGTGAAGAGGTTGTTTTTCAAATTCTGGATTGTGGCATCCGCTCGCATGGGTATTGACGTCATCGTCCCGTCCGCGGCCACTGGGGAGGAATATCAGCGTGTCGCCCGTGCGAACAAGGATCGCATCACGGTGGCGTTTCACGGGGTCGACCGAAACACGTTCCACCCGCCGACATCTCGCGCTGTTGCCAAGTTTGCGCGGGCAAACGGTGTGGCGTCATGGATAGCGTTCCTGGGCACGATTGAGCCGCGCAAAAACGTGGTACCCCTCATCGAGGGTTACCAACTCGCAACACGTGACATGGCGAAACGGCCGAGCCTGCTTCTGGCCGGCGCACCAGGGTGGGACGGCGCGGTGAATGGCGCTATTGCCCGCGCCGTTGACAACGGATACGACGTGCGACACCTCGGTTACATCCCGCTCGACGAACTGCCGGCATATCTGGGAGGTGCAATTGTGGTCACGTATCCCAGCGAAGGAGAAGGTTTTGGTCTTCCTGTGCTCGAAGCCATGTCGTGTGGTGCGCCTGTGCTGACGTCTCGCTCACTGTCGCTCCCCGAGGTTGGCGGAGACGCAGTCGCATACGCGGAAACTACGCCAGAGGGAATCGGACGTGCGTTGACCGACCTTTTGGCAAACGCGCCACGCCGAACCTCATTGGGATTGGCAGCTGTGACTCGAGCTGCTCAGTTCACCTGGACCGCATGCCTCGCGGCTCATCGCTCAGTGTGGGACCTCTAGTTCAGTTCCTCGAACACCGACTCGAGCCGAGCCGCGCTCGCGTCCCACGAGAACTGGGCCGCACGGGCCCTTCCGCGTGAGGCGAGGTCACGTCGAAGTGTTTCGTCGTTCAACCCCGTCAGAGCTTCAGCGAGCTTGATAGTTCCATTTTTGCCGTGTACATCAACTGCGATAGCGGATTGACCAGCGACCTCACGGAGCGCTTCAGCGGTCGAATGGACGACGGGAACGCCCAACGACATTGCTTCGAGCACAGGGAGCCCGAAACCTTCCTCGATAGAGGGCACGACAAGTCCGCGAGAAGCGGAAAGGACGGCAGCAAGATCGGAATCACCGAGTCGACCTAACGCGTGGACGCGGTGCGGTGCAATTCCCGTGCGGGTGACAAGGTCGTCGACGCTCACGCCACCCCAACCCTGGGGTCCAATGACTACGAGCGAAAGACCCTCGATGGTGGCGAGCGCGACGAGGAGTTGCTCGAGTCCTTTGCGCGGTTCTAGGGTTCCCACAAACGTGATGTACACGTCCGGAAGCCCCAAGGCGAACCTGCGGTTCTCGGAGTCGACGGGCACAATCAAGTCGGACGTCGGCGCGCCCCCGATGACACGAATGCGATCCCCGAGCGACAGGAAAGTCGAAAGCCGCGAGGCGACCGCGTCTGTTGGGACGACAACGATGTCCGCGAAGCGTCGAGCGCGTTCACCCATTGCGCGGTGCCACCGCGCGCCCCGGCTCGTCAACGTTTCGGGATGGGTCCACGGCACAGCGTCATGAATCGTGACAATGTGTTGACCGTATTCGGCGAGTGGCGCAAAAAGGCTGGGGGAATAGGTGACTTCGTGCTTCGGGATTGCCACTCCGCACTCCCACGCTCGTGCGAGAACTGCTCGCGGAAAAGGCGACACATTCACGCGTTCGAGCAAAGGGATGAAGCCCTCTAGTTGGCTAACCGCGTCATGTGAAACTCGGGGGACAAATCCGACAAGTGACCGGATGCCATCAACCCGCGCCGTGAGGGCACGAACCAGGTTGAGCGCGTAACGCCCGATACCGCCAGGGACGGGTGCGACGACTTGGTCGAGGATCACGGTGGTCGTCTTCATCGCTTAACCCGCTGTCGTTACTATGGTCACGTGGACATTCAACCATTAGGCATCGAGGGTGCGTGGCGTATTACCCCACAAATTTTCGGAGATGCGCGTGGTTCGTTTTCTGAATGGTTCCGAGGAGACCATCTTGAAGCCGCGACAGGCGTTCGGCTGATTCCGATTCAAGCGAACATTTCGCGATCGTCGCGCGGCGTAGTTCGAGGTATTCATTATGCGGATGTGCCGCCAGGGCAAGCCAAATACGTGATGCCCCTCACAGGTTCGATTATCGACTTCGTCGTGGACATCCGCGAGGGCTCGCCAACATTTGGTCAATGGGAAGGCGTGATGCTGGACAGCGAAAAGCACCACGCGGTTCTCCTCGAACCAGGGTTGGGGCATGCCTTTATCGCGCTTGACGACCTCACGACCGTCACATACTTGGTCACGGACATTTACCGGCCGGAGCGCGAACACGGCATTAGCCCGCTCGATGCCGACATCGCCCTGACGTTCCCTGTCGGAATCGAGCCGGTGTTGTCCGACAAAGACACCTCCGCCCCGACCCTTGCCGACGCTCTCGCTGCGGGTACGCTGCCAAAATGGGCGGGGCGATGAAAGGCATAATTTTGGCCGGGGGAACGGGTTCCCGGCTCTGGCCAATCACACTCGGCAACTCCAAGCAACTCATCCCAATTTATGACAAACCAATGGTGTACTACCCGCTGTCGACATTGATGACCGCCGGTATTCGCGAAGTGCTCATCATCACTGCTCCCGAGCACGCTGATTTGTTTCGGGCACTGCTTGGCGACGGATCTGCATGGGGAATGCGAATCGAGTTTGCGATTCAACCGAGCCCCGACGGATTGGCGCAAGCGTTCATTATTGGCGAATCGTTTACCGCGGGTGACTCTGTGGCGTTAGCGCTGGGCGACAATATTTTTCACGGTTCTGGTTTCGAAAGCGCACTTCCCGACACGACGAATTTCGAGGGCGGCCACATTTTTGCGTACCCCGTCCCTGACCCCGAGCGCTACGGCGTTATCGAGTTTGACGCCGACGGAACCGCGCTGTCAATTGAAGAGAAACCGCAGAAGCCGAAGTCTCGATTCGCAATTCCCGGCGTCTACTTTTATGGCCCCGATGTCGTTGATGTTGCGAAGGGAATTAGGCCCAGCCCGCGCGGTGAACTGGAAATCACGTCCGTGAGCGAGCACTACCTGCG
>CAIRWJ010000094.1 GCA_903882245.1 uncultured Microbacteriaceae bacterium
CTCGGTTCATGCACGAGCCCGTTCCAGCCTCAAATGGATCTCGCAACTCAGACCGCACTCAATCTGGAATTGCCCGTCGTCAATCTTGACAATGCTTATTGCCCCAACAATCGTTGCGATGCCGTTCGGGGCGGAATGTTCGTTTGGAGGGATAACGGACACATTTGGCCATTCTTTCACCTCACCGCGGCACCTTTGCTTTGGAGCCAATTGATAGAGCAGGAACTGATTCACCCGCAACAGTGAACGAATCAGGCAAGGGAAGAGCCCTCATAGAAACTGGGTAGCCGAGGAATCAAGACACACACGAATTTAGCGCTCCATCCAGAGAGGTAAAGTGTCAGTCAACACCATTGCCAATGTGTTCACAGTGGTCAGACATGACGATTCAAAAACATTTCGTGATTCCAAGTAATGTCTACAGGCTTTAGACCAGTAATCGCAAGGCTTAACCTTCGATTACCTTACTCGGCCAAGGCGTTGTCGTGAATTTTGGTTTGTTGCCGACATATTGGTTGTTCATCTAGACTAAACACACTGTAAAGCTCCAGACAGGGGCAACATGTCAAGGAGGACATGATGGGATCGCGAATGGCTGGTCGCACCGTGATTGTTACCGGTGGTGCATCGGGTATTGGTTTAGGTATCTCGACGGGCTTGGCTGCTGAAGGCGCAAACCTCGTCATCGCAGATTTGAATGTAGAAGACGCCCAGAAGGCTGCCGATGCCATAACCCACGCCGGCGGTAATGCAATTGCGGCGCATGTCGATGTAACCAAGCGTGCATCGGTCGCCGCAGGAATTGAGCGTGCGGTGCAGGAATTCGGAAAGCTCGATTGTTACTTCAACAACGCCGGATTCAATAAACCAATGAAGTTTCTCGATGTGACCGAAGAGAACTTCACCGCAATCATGAACGTTAATGCCTTAGCAGTGTTTGTTGGCACACAAGAAGCGGCCAAGCAATACATTCGCCAAGGCACCGGCGGAAAAGTGGTGAACACCGCCTCGATCGCTGGTCGGTCTGGTTTTCCGAGTTTTGCACCCTACAGTGCGTCGAAGGCCGCCGTCATTTCCATTACCCAAGCCGCTGCGCGCGCACTCGCCGAGCACAACATCACGGTGAACGCTTTCTCACCGGGTGTAGTTCAGACCCCTCTGTGGACCACACTCGACAAAGATCTTGAAGAGATTGGCGAAGGCGATTCGGGTTTCGACTCAATGGCTGCCGGGATTCTTGTTGGTCGCGCGGCACAGCCGGAAGATATCGCTCCAACGGCGTTGTTCCTCGCGAGTAGCGATTCAGATTATGTAACAGGACAAACAATGGCAATAGACGGCGGAATGATTCTGGTCTAGCCAGAACCTAGATCTCAACGAAAGGCACATCATGACAACGGCAACATTCGGAACCAACCAGGTCGACTGGGAACAGCGCCTCGATTTTGACAAGCTTCGCGCTGATCGTCTTGTCAAATTGAAAGTCGAGCTGGAAAAGTCCGATGTCGGTGCGTTGTTGGCTTTTGATTTCGCGAATATTCGATACATGTCATCGACCCACATCGGCACCTGGGCAATTGACAAGGCGATTCGTTTTGCTCTGGTGACTCGAAAATCCGACCCCATCGTGTGGGACTTTGGTTCTGCGGCAAAACATCACCAGCTCTACAATCCCTGGTTGGCAACCACGACGGCAGAAGCAGATGCAGACCCGCATGCTCCTCACCATGGAGCGGTAAGGCCCCGCGCAGAATCAGGTGCGCGCGCCGGCATCTCGACTCTTCGAGGAGCATTCAACCCCGACGCCGGAATTGCCGATGAGGTCGCCGCCAAAATCAAACGCGAACTCGAGAAGTTTGGCCTGCTCAATGAACCTCTCGGAATTGACATTGTTGAACTTCCCATTTTGTTTGCGTTACAGCGCGCTGGCATCACCGTCGTTGACGGCCAGCAGATCTTCTTGAACGCACGCGCGATAAAGACCGGTGAAGAAATCGGTCTGCTCACCCAGGCTGCGTCGATGGTGGATGCCGCCTACGAAAAGCTATACGAATTCCTCCGACCCGGCGTCCGAGAGAATGAGGCCGTTGGTCTTGTGTCCAAGGTTCTGTACGATCTTGGATCTGAGTACGTCGAGGGCGTCAACGCGATTTCGGGCGAACGCTGTTCACCTCACCCGCACGTTTATTCGGACCGCCTGATCCGCCCGGGCGACCCCGCTTTCTTCGACATTTTGCACAGCTACCAGGGCTATCGCACGTGCTATTACCGCACCTTTGCGGTTGGTTCCGCGAGCAGTGCGCAGCACGACGCATACAAGCGCGCCCGCGAATACATGGACCGCGCCATTGCGTTGGTTCGCCCAGGTGCAACAACAGCAGACATCGTCGCAGTGTGGCCAAAGGCAGAAGAATTTGGCTTTGCGAATGAAGAAGCAGCCTTTGCATTGCAATACGGCCACGGTGTTGGCCTGTCAATTTGGGAAAAGCCAATTTTCTCGCGCTTGGTGTCCTTCGACCACCCAGAGGTTCTGTACGAAGGAATGGTTTTCGCTCTCGAGACCTACTGGCCGTCATCTGACGGCTGGGGTGCAGCTCGAATCGAAGAAGAAGTCGTCGTGACGGCAACAGGATGCCAAGTGATCACTAAGTTCCCCGCCGAAGACCTACTTGTTGCTGGTCAGCGTTACTACTCTGTTGGTGGGCCGCTACCCCTCGAACGTGATTCTCAATCACACCTCAACACTGTTGCTGGTCGCGGCGAAAAGGCGTAGCGCTGCCAATGGAAAAAATGAAAGCCGCCGTTTACCACGCAGCGGGTGATGTACGCATCGAAGAGCGTGATGTTCCAACACCCGTGGCAGGCGAAGCGCTGATCAAGGTGTTGCGTTCCGGAATGTGCGGTACCGATGCATCTGAATACAAGTCGGGGCCTAAGATTTTTGCGACCCAAACCCAGCATCCGGTGAGCGGTCATCATGGCCCGATGATTTTGGGACATGAGTTCATTGGTGAAATCGTTGGCGACGTTGATGCCGCGTCAGGATTCGTGACTGGCGACATGGTGGCATCTGGTGCAGGAATTTCATGTGGCACCTGTAAGCGCTGCACAGAAATGCGCACCAACCTTTGCGAAAAATACGTGACTCTCGGGCTGAATCGCGATGGCGGAATGGCAGAGTACGTTGCCGTGCCGACCAGCACGTTGGTGAAGATTCCTGCCGGGTTAAGTTTGGATGCCGCTGGCATTGCGCAACCATTGGCTGTTGGTTTACATGCCGCGCGGCGTGCCGGCGTGCGCGATGGCGACAGGGTGTTGCTGATCGGCGCTGGCGCCATTGGAACGTTTGTTTTGGCTGGTTTAAAGAATCTCCTCGCTGCAGAGGTGACCGTGCTCGATTTTGGCGGAAGCCGACTAGAGCGCGCAGCCAGGCTCGGTGCAGATCACACAGTTGAAGTCGGCGAGAACGCCGAAGCCGACATTAAGAAGATTTTCGGCGACGCCGGTATCGATGTGATCATCGAGGCCAGCGGTGCGCCCGGTCAACTTCAATTTGCCGTTGGCCTGGTGAAGCGAGGTGGCAACATTTTGCAGGTCGGTTTGCCATCAACCAAACAAGAAGTTGACGTGCACAAGATCGTCATGAGCGAAATCAACATACAAACTACTCTCGCCCACGTTTGCGACCAAGACCTTGGGCCGGCTCTTGAGATTTTGGGGTCAACCACATTGGCTACAGAGTTGATTGAGGGTGTGTACCCGCTCTCTGAAATCAGCACTCAGCTTGAACTGCTCGGTGCTGGCAAAATTCAGGGCAAAGTTCTTTTCGATCCATCGCGTTGAACACAGAAACACTAAGGAGTAAACAATGAAGGCAGCAATCTTTTACGGTGCAAAAGACATTCGCGTCGAAGATGTGGCAGAGCCCACGTCGGTAGGTACCGGCGAGGTTCGGCTCAAGCCGTTCTGGTGCGGCATCTGTGGCACGGACGTGCACGAGTACGCGATGGGACCCATCGTTATTCCTTCTCAGCCACACAAGCTAAATGGCTCCATCCTGCCTCAGATCCTTGGTCACGAGTTTTCTGCCGAGGTCTTGGAAGTTGGCAAGGGAGTGACCAATGTGAAGGTTGGCGACCGAGTATCGGCGATGCCTCTGCTGTCGTGCGGTGTGTGCTATTTCTGTTCGCGCGGCGACAACCATCTCTGCACGTCAATGGCCTGTATTGGTCTGAGCTGCGAGTGGGGCGGTATTGCCGAGCAAGCAGTAGTTCCCGCTGCAAACGTCTTCAAACTGCACGACAACGTTTCGGACGTCGCCGGCGCACTCGTTGAGCCAACCGCGGTGGCTGCTTACGGCGTCGACCGCGGAAATGTTCGCCCAGGAGACACGATCCTCATCACGGGGGCAGGTCCGATTGGTGCGCTCGCTGCGCTCTACGCCGAAAACCTCGGCGCGCGCGTCTACGTTTCAGAGCTCAACCCAAACCGCCAAAAGATGATGAATGACCTTGGAGTTGCGACGTTGCTTGACCCAACCAAGGATGACGTGATTGCCGCGATGAAGGATGCCACGGGCGGAATCGGTGTTGATGCGGTCATCGAATGTTCAGGAAACGAGCGGGCACTGCAGACGGCAATCAAGGCCGTTCGCTCGGGTGGGTACGTTGTTCAGACCGGTTTGCACACCAAGCCAGCGTCAATTGAGCCCATGGAACTTGCCGAACGCGAGATCACCTACACGGGAACCTGGTGCTACCCGGTAACGGACTGGCCTCGGATCATCGATCTGATTGGTCGCCGCGGTCTGCAGGTAGAAAAAGTTGTGAGCTCGACAATCAACATGGACGACATCGTGACAAAGGGCTTCGAAGAACTTGTGTCCCCAACCGGCACCGAAACCAAAGTACTAGTGAGAGGACACTAATCATGAAGGCTCTGCAGTTTGTTTCGGAAGGTAAAGCCGAAGTCAATGAACTCTCTGTTCCCGACATCGCGGACGACGAGGTCCTAATCGCCTCTCGAGCCGTTGGAGTTTGCCACTCGGACATTGAGTTGCTTGAAGGCCGGTACATCATTCCGTTTAGCTACCCGATTATTCCGGGGCACGAATGGTCCGGTGAAGTGATGAAGGTTGGCGCAAAAGTAACGAATTTCGCGAAAGGTGACCACGTTGTTGGTGACTGTGTC
>CAIRWJ010000095.1 GCA_903882245.1 uncultured Microbacteriaceae bacterium
CGGATCGAACGACGGCCCGTCGGCCGAGGCGGCGCGTGACCGCGTCAACCAGATTGCGAACCCCATCAACCCCGAGGTTGGCGAACAGTTCCTCGGAACCGTCGTCAAGATCGCGGCGTTCGGCGCCTTCGTGTCGCTCATGCCCGGCAAAGACGGACTGCTGCACATCTCAGAGCTGCGCAAGCTCTCGGGTGGCAAGCGCGTCGAAAACGCGGAAGACGTGCTCTCGGTCGGACAAAAAGTCCTCGTCGAAATCGCCAAGATCGACGACCGTGGCAAGCTCTCGCTTGTTCCCGTTGTCGAGGGCGAAGACGGTGGCTCGGACGCGGCTGAGGCTGACACCGAGTAAAACTCCACAAATTGCGGGGGCGGGCTTCGGCTCGCCCCCGTTTTTCGTTGGCGTTTTGGGGTTCAATTTTGCCGAGCGCTGGGGTAGCATTCTGAATGCACGGGGAATGGTTCCCGTGTTAGGGGATCACCCCGATGGGATGAATACCAAGAGTGTTCAGCCCGTTTTGAACCGAAAGGCTTCGTGTGAACACGCTGTCCGGTCTGTTAGACAACACCCAATTCAATTTGGTTTACAACATGTTCTCGCTGGGTATCGCGAGCATGCTGTTCACCTCGATTTTCCTTTTCATCGCGCGCGAGCGCGTTGCCACCCGTTACCGCATGGCGGTTATGGTTTCGGCAACCGTTACGTCGATCGCTGCTTACCACTACTTCCGCATGTTCGACTCGTTCAACCATGCGTTTGCAGGTATGGCAGAGAACAACTCGGACGCTTACAACGTTGGCTACCGCTACGTTGACTGGCTCCTGACTGTTCCGCTCCTCTTGGTCGAAACCGTTGCCGTTCTTGGTTTGGCTCGTATGCTCCAGCGTTCACTGTTGAACCGCTTGGTGCCTGCTGCAGCAGCCATGATTCTTCTCGGATACCCGGGAGACGCAAAGATCGACCTCTTCGGTTGGGGCGCAGAAGTATGGTTGGTCCTCTCGACCATTCCGTTCCTCTACATCCTCTTCGTCCTATTCGTTGAACTCGGCAAGAGCCTCGCAAAGCAGTCGGCGGATGTCCGCAAGAAGATTTCTCTTCTTCGTCTCCTCCTCCTCGCAACGTGGGGCGTTTACCCCATCACGTACATCGTGGGCATGAGCAGCGCCGGTTTCGACGCTTCGGCATTCGTTTCGCGTGAGGTCGGCTACACCATCGCCGACATCCTCGCGAAGTGTCTCTTCGGTCTCATGATCTTCTCGATCGCACGTATCAAGTCGGCAGAAGACGACAAGGAATTCGCAAAGTCGGAATTCCGCGACTAATAGTTGCACTGAAAGCGGGGGCGGGCTTCGGCTCGTCCCCGTTTTTCATTGGGCGGCGCTGTGTAGGCTCAAGGTCTTATGGCCCACATCGAACTTCCCCTCACCGAACCGTTCATTTCCTTCACGTCGACAGGCGACTGCGAGGTTCGCCGCACGGTTCACTCGAGCGGTCTGCGCGTTCTAACCGAGCGCGTGCCGGGGTCTCGGTCGGTGACCATCGGATTCTGGATCGGTGCCGGCTCGCGTGACGAGGACGCCGGTCACCACGGGTCGACCCACTTTCTCGAACACCTCTTGTTCAAGGGAACAAGCACACGCGGAGCGTTCGAGATTTCCGAAACGTTCGACGCGATGGGTGCGTTTCACAACGCGCTGACAGCCAAAGAGAACACCTGTTACCTCGCGCGAGTGCGTTCAAAGGATTTGGCGACCGCGGTCAGCGTTCTGGGGGATCAGGTCTCGAATTCGCTGCTTCGCCCCGACGATTTTGAGATGGAACGCACTGTCATCCTCGAGGAATTAGCAATGGCGGCCGACGACCCGGACGACGTGTGTGCCGAGCAATTCTTTACCGCCGTTTTCGGGGACTCGCCCCTGGCACGTCCCATCGGCGGAACAGTCGAGGACATCGAGGGCGCTCTGCGTGACTCGGTCGTCGAGCACTACGCCGACCGCTACCAACCGCACGACCTCATTGTGACCGCGGCGGGCGATGTGTCCCACGACGACCTGGTCGCCATGGTTCTCGAGTCGCTCGTCGGTTGGACCCTCGACGATGGAGCGCCGGAAGCGCGACGCCCGCAGGCAGAGGTCGCAATATCCGACCGACGCGACGTTCTCGTGACCAATCGACCGCTCGAGCAAGTAGTCGTCATGATGGGCATCCCCGGAGTTGTCGCGAGCGACCCTCGCCGCAACGACCTCAATGTGCTGACGTCGATTTTGGGTGGCGGATCGTCGTCGCGATTGTTCCAAGAGATTCGCGAGAAGCGCGGGCTCGCGTATTCGGTGGACGCGTTCCCCGTGATGTACTCCGACGCCGGCGCGGTCGGCATTGCAGCTGGGTGCGCACCGCACGCGGTTGCGGAGGTCGCGCGATTGATGCGCGACGGACTGGAGTCAATGACGTCGGTCACCGACGCCGAGATGAACCGGGCTCGCGGTCAGATCCTCGGGTCGTCCACCTTGTCCCTCGAATCGATGGACTCGCGCATGAACCGTTTGGCGCGATCGGAATTCCTTGGCGAATATCGTGACCTCGACGAGGCCGAGCGCCTGCTCGCCGCCGTCTCGAGCGATTCCGTCACCGCGCTCGCGCACACTCTCATCGCCGAACCGATGAGCATCTCGGCCGTCGGCGACATCTCGCCCGACACCTTCGCCTTCCTC
>CAIRWJ010000096.1 GCA_903882245.1 uncultured Microbacteriaceae bacterium
CACGAGCCCTACCGTCAGTCGCAGCGCACGGCGATTTATCAGGAAATCATCGATTCGCTTCTCAGCTCGGGACACCTGTACGAATCGTTTGTTACTCCAGAAGAAATGGAAGCACGCAACGTCGCCGCCGGTCGTGACCCCAAGATGGGCTATGACAACTTCGAACGCGACCTCACTGCTGACGAGCGCGCCGCATTCCGTGCCGAGGGTCGACAGCCTGCGTTGCGGCTTCGCGTTCCCGCCGAGGACCTCGGGTTCGACGACCTAATTCGTGGGCCCATCACCTTCCCCGTCGGGACGACAACCGACTTCGTTGTTGTTCGTCCGAACGGCGCGCCACTTTACACATTCGTCAACCCCGTGGACGATGCGCTCATGGGAGTCACTCACGTTTTGCGCGGCGAAGACCTGCTGTCGTCAACCCCGCGTCAGATCGCGCTGTACCACGCGCTCATCGAGGTGGGCGTGACGACCTTTGCTCCCCGTTTCGGGCACCTTCCGTACGTCATGGGCGAGGGCAACAAAAAGTTGTCGAAGCGCGACCCGGAATCGAACCTGTTTCACCACCGCGATCGCGGGTTTATTCGGGAGGGACTGCTCAACTACCTTTCACTGCTGGGCTGGTCAATCGCGGCGGATCGCGATATCTTCACCGTCGACGAGATGATTGCTGCATTCGACGTGGCCGACGTCAACCCGAACCCCGCGCGATTTGACCTGAAAAAAGCCGAATCGATCAACGGAGATCACATTCGCCTGTTGTCGCGTGACGAGTTCATCGAACGAACGCTGCCCTACCTTCACGCCGCCACGTTGGTCGAGACCAACCCGACGAGCCACCAGCGTGCTCGCTTGACCGAAATTGCCCCGCACATTCAGGAACGCACCCAGTTGATGAACGAGATTCCCGAGATGATTCGCTTCCTCTTTACCGAGGACGTCGACCTCACCGTCACCGACGATGCTCGAGCGACACTCGATGCCGATTCGCCTCGAATTCTCGATGCCGCCCACGCGGCTCTCGTGAACCTGGTTGATTGGTCGACGATCAACATCGAAGAAACTCTTCGAACCAGCCTGATTGAGGGGCTCGACCTGAAACCGCGTAGCGCGTTTGGGTCGGTGCGCACTGCCATCTCGGGCCGTCGAATCAGCCCGCCGCTTTTCGAATCGATGGAGATCCTCGGTCGTGAATCCAGCCTCGCCCGCATCGCTTCCCTGAGAGGTTCGCTATGACCACCGTCGACATCGTTGCCCAATTTCGCGCGGTCGACGCCGTTTGGTAGGCTAGCGCGGAGCGGCTCGGCCGCCGGTGGGGTGTGGTGTAATTGGCAACACGGAGGTTTCTGGTACCTTTGTTCTTGGTTCGAGTCCAGGCACCCCAGCACTAATTTCCTCGAATTCTCGGGCCTCTACGCTACTGTTTCGGAATGACAACGCTGTCGCGTCCGCACATTGCCGTCGCTGTAAATCCGAGCGCTGCGCAGGGCGCTCACCGCGATTACGGGCACCGATTGGTCGAAGCGTTGCGCGCAACGGGCCGCCAGGTTTCGGAATTGTCGACCGATTCTTACGAGCATCTTGAATCGCTGGCGCGCATCGCGGTAAACGACGGAATTGACGCTCTCATTGTCGTCGGGGGTGACGGAACTGCCCAATTAGGCACGAACGTGTGCGTGAATACCGCCACGCCCCTTGGTATTTTGCCGAGCGGTACTGGCAACGACACTGCCGAAGGAATCCTGGGAATGCCCATTAGTGACATTGATGCCGCAATCGTGCGGCTGATCGCGTCACTCGATAAACCGTTGTGGCGAATCGACGCGGGGCGGATGTCGTGGAACGGTGGCGAACGGTGGTTCTGTTCGACGATGTCGGCCGGATTCGACGCGCTTGTCAACGAAACGGTCAACCACCTGGCTTTTCCCAAGGGTCCGTCGCGTTACACCGTTGCAATGCTCATCGAACTCGCGAAATTGAAGCCGATCCATTACACCGTGACCATCGACGGAAAAAAGACGACTGAACAGGCCATCCTCACGACCATCGCGAACAACAGCCAATATGGCGGGGGAATGAAAATCTGCCCAGACGCCAAACCTGACGACGGTCTGCTCGACATGATGATGGTGAGGCCGTTATCTCGTTTCGATTTCATTCGGATTTATCCGAAAGTATTCAAGGGAACACATGTCACTGACCCTCGCGTCGTCATTCGACAAGGGAAAAAGTTCCGGCTCGAGTCGCCCGACCTCGTCGGCTACAGCGACGGTGAGCGCATCGCGCCTCTTCCGATGGACGTTGAGATTGCCCCGCGGGCGCTTCCCGTGCTCGATACCCGCCCTTAGAAGGACCAGTTTGCGCGCGGTTCCCCGCCTGTGCGATACTTGTCCAGTTGTGTTCGGCCCCATCGTATAGCGGCCTAGTACGCTGCCCTCTCACGGCGGTAACGCGGGTTCGAATCCCGCTGGGGTCACAACTCGCCCTCGACGGTTCGCCGTCGGGGGTTTTGTGCAATCTCTCTCGGGCCAAACACCCCGCTGGTAGGATTTGGCCATTATGGACAGCGCCCTTCCACTCTGGTTCGAAATCACGTCGTATGCGGTTTTAGTGGCGATCCTGCTGTTCGATTTGTTTCTCGTGGTTCGCCGCCCGCACGTCCCGTCGACTCGTGAATCCGCATTGTGGATCACCTTTTACGTGAGTCTGTCCGTCGTCTTCGGACTGTTGATTATCGTCGTCGCCAACGATTCGGGACTGAGCGGAACCGAACTGGGACTTCAGTTCTACGCGGGTTGGCTTACGGAGTATTCCCTGTCGGCCGACAACGTCTTTGTCTTCCTCATCATCATGGCTCAGTTCCGCGTTCCGAAAAAGATGCAGCAGGAACTGCTCATGATGGGCATCGTTCTCGCGCTGATATTCCGCGCGATTTTCATTGTCCTCGGTGCATCACTGCTCGAGAGCTACTCGTGGCTGTTTTACATTTTCGGCGCGTACCTCGTATACGTCGCCGTTCAGCAACTGCGCGAGAAAGACGAACACGGAAGCGGCGAAGACAATTTTGTCATCGCGTGGCTCAAGAAGGTCCTTCGAGTTCACCCCGAGTGGAGTGACAACGACCGTTGGCGCACAATGGTCAACGGCGAAAAGTTCCTCACGCCGGCCATTCTCGTCCTGGTGTCACTGGGCACCATCGACCTCATCTTTGCGCTTGACTCGATCCCGGCAATTTTTGGAATTACGACCAGCCCGTTCCTCGTGTTCACGTGCAACATTCTCGCCTTGATGGGGCTTCGTCAGCTCTACTTCCTGTTGGGTGACCTGGTCGATCGCCTGCACTACCTCGGTCACGGCATCGCCGCCATTCTCGCCTTCATCGGGTTCAAACTCGTCAACCATGCATTGCACCTCAACGAGCTCCCGTTCATTAATGCCGGCCAACACGTCGAGATAGTTCCCGAGATCCCGACATGGCTCTCACTTGTCGTGATTGTCCTCACGTTGACGGTGGCAGTTCTCGCAAGCCTGGCGCGGACAAAGCGCGAAGAGTCCGCGAAATAATAGTTCTCGCGCTGGTAAACTCGGTCGGATGAACGCCGCCTCTCCTCGTCCTCGGACACTTGCCGAAAAGGTCTGGGATGACCACCTTGTCGTCAAGGGTGAAAACGGCGAGCCCGACCTTCTCTACATCGACCTTCACCTCGTTCACGAAGTGACGAGCCCACAGGCGTTCGATGGTCTTCGACAAGCCGGACGGCCCGTTCGCCGGCCCGATCTGACGATCGCGACCGAAGATCACAACACTCCGACACTCAACATCGGCGCACAGATTGCCGACCCGATTTCACGAACTCAAATTGACGCGCTTCGAACGAACGCCAAAGAATTTGGTATTCGCTTGCACTCCCTCGGAGACATCGAGCAGGGAATCGTTCACGTAGTCGGGCCGCAGCTCGGACTAACCATGCCCGGCATCACCGTTGTGTGTGGTGACAGTCACACCTCGACCCACGGCGCGTTCGGGGCGATGGCGTTCGGAATCGGCACGTCAGAAGTCGAGCACGTCCTCGCCACCCAGACGCTTCCTCTCACCCCGTTCAAGACCATGGCAATTACGGTCAATGGTCACCTGCGTCCGGGTGTCACAGCGAAAGACATCATCCTTGCGGTGATCGCAAAGATTGGCACCGGCGGAGGACAGGGTTATGTCCTCGAATATCGAGGCAGCGCCATTCGTGAACTGTCGATGGAAGGCCGGATGACAATCTGCAATATGTCGATTGAAGCGGGCGCGCGCGCCGGAATGGTTGCCCCCGACGAGACAACGTTTGCGTACCTCAAGGGTCGCGCACATGCGCCTCAGGGGTCCGATTGGGATGCCGCGGTTGCGTACTGGAAGACGTTACCGACTGATGACGGCGCGACCTTCGATGCCGAGGTCGTGCTCGACGGCGACCTGCTCGAGCCCTTCGTCACGTGGGGGACGAACCCAGGACAGGGCGTTGCACTGTCGGAATCGGTTCCGAACCCTGCTGACATCACCGACCCCAACGAACGCGCCAGCGCAGAGCGAGCACTCGAATACATGGATCTCGTCGCGGGAACCCCGATGAAAGATATCCGCGTCGACCAGGTGTTCATGGGCTCGTGCACGAATTCCCGAATCGAAGATCTGCGCGCTTTCGCCAGTGTCATTAAAGGTAAAAAACTTGCCGACGGCGTCAAGCTCATGGTTGTTCCCGGTTCGGCGCGTGTGCGCCTCGAAGCCGAGGCCGAAGGAATCGACGCAATCGTCACCGATTTTGGCGGCGAATGGCGATTCGCCGGCTGTTCGATGTGTCTCGGCATGAACCCCGACCAACTTAAACCGGGCGAACGATGTGCCTCGACGTCGAATCGAAACTTCGAAGGTCGACAGGGTGCCGGCGGTCGCACTCATCTGGTGTCGCCGCTAGTCGCCGCCGCGACCGCAATTCGCGGGACACTCGCAAGCCCGTGGGATGTGGAATAGCCGTGCATAAAGTCACGACCATCACGGGAATCGGTGTACCGCTTCGTCGCACGAACGTGGATACCGACCAGATCATCCCCGCCGAATTTCTCAAGCGGGTGACGAAAACGGGTTTTGAGGACGCGTTGTTCGAACGCTGGCGCCAAGACCCGGAGTTCATCCTCAACACGGAACCGTTTTCGCATGGGACCGTGCTCGTCGCCGGTTTGGACTTTGGGACCGGTTCGTCTCGAGAACACGCCGTCTGGGCGCTTCGGGACTTCGGCTTCCGCGCCGTCATCGCCCCGCGCTTTGGTGACATCTTCCGGGGTAACTCGGGAAAACAGGGGCTGCTGACCGCGGTTGTGCCAGAGGACGTTGTTGAGCGAATCTGGTCAGCCTTGGAAGCCACCCCCGGAACAGAGGTGACCGTTGATGTTGAGTCGCGAACGGTAACGTGTGGAAGCGTGACTAGCGCATTCGAGATTGACGACTACACCCGTTGGAGGCTCATGGAAGGCCTCGACGACATTGGCTTGACGTTGCGCCACGAGGCGGACATCGATGGCTTTGAATCGCGCCGCGAATCGTGGCGCCCGACGACGTTGCCAGCCCGATGATGTCACGCGACGACGACGCTCGTGCCCAAGGAGCAAAAGTCGGCATGTCGGTCGACACGCTGATCATCCACGGCGGAAAGCCTCTTCACGGTCGTGTGGATGTTCGCGGTGCAAAAAACTTGGTGACCAAGGCAATGGTCGCGGCCCTTCTCGGTGATTCTCCGTCCGTCCTGCGTGATGTTCCCAACATTTCGGATGTTGCCGTCGTGCGCGGACTCCTCGAGGCGCACGGTGTTCACGTCACCGACTCGGCCGAATGCGAACTCACCCTCGACCCGACGAATGTCACGAGTGCACACTTCGCCGAGATCGATGCTCACGCCGGCTCAAGCCGAATCCCGATTCTGTTTTGTGGCCCGCTTCTTCACCAACTCGGCGAAGCCTTCATTCCCGACCTCGGTGGCTGTCGTATCGGCGATCGCCCCATTGATTTCCACCTGGACGCGCTTCGCGCCTTCGGAGCAGTGGTGACCAAGCAGCCTCAGGGCATTCACCTCACTGCCCCCGAAAGGCTCAAGGGAGCGCATATTGAACTGCCGTTCCCGTCGGTCGGGGCGACTGAGCAGGTCTTGCTCACGGCCGTTCGTGCCGAGGGAGTGACCGAACTCAAGAACGCGGCGATTGAACCCGAGATCATGGATCTCATCGCGATTCTGCAGAAGATGGGCGCAATCATCTGGATTGAGCCGAACCGGACCATTTTCATCGAAGGAGTCGAAGGCCTTCGCGGTTTCGAGCATCGATCGCTTTTCGACCGCAACGAAGCTGCGTCGTGGGCGTGTGCTGCACTCGTCACTCAAGGCGACATTTTTGTCGTTGGTGCCAAACAACAAGAACTTCTGACCTTCCTCAATGTGTTCCGCAAGGTCGGCGGCGAGTTCGAGGTGCACGAGGACGGAATTCGATTCCGACACCCGGGCGGCCAGCTGAATCCCGTTGTCGTCGAAACCGATGTTCACCCTGGGTTCATGACCGACTGGCAGCAACCGCTGGTTGTCGCCCTGACGCAGGCCGAGGGTACTTCCATCGTGCACGAGACGGTCTATGAGAACCGCTTCGGGTTCACCGAATCGCTGAATAAGATGGGCGCGAACATCGAAATTCACCAGGATGGAATCGCATCCATCACACGTCGTGTGCCGCGTCGCAAACTGGAACAAGCCGCGGTCATCGTGGGTCCGACCCCCCTACACGGCGCGGACATCCGGGTTCCCGATCTTCGAGGAGGCTTCTCGCACCTCATCGCCGCCCTGGCCGCAACGGGCACGAGCACAATCAGCAATGTCGGGATCATTGCCCGAGGCTACGAGCACTTCATCGACAAGCTGGGTGACCTCGGCGCCGACTTTGAGCTCGCCGACTAGGCTTTCGGCAAAGAGGAGCAGGATGACTAAGACCGAAAAATCCGCGGGTTGGCGCGTCACAGCGGGCATTGCCCTGCCCCTCATGGCACTCATCTCGCGCATCACTGTTCGAGGAATGGAAAACATTCCGCGCACGGGCGCGTTCATCCTCGCGCCGTGCCACTTCAGTGCGATCGATCCTGTGGTGATGGGTGTCGCGCTGTGGAAGGCGGGTCGTACCCCTCGTTTTATGGCTAAAGAATCGTTGTTCCGCGTGCCCGTTTTGGGCTCGGTGCTGCGCGCACTCGGTCAAATTCCGGTAGATCGAGCCGGTCAGCAGCGAGCATTGGGGCCGATGAAAGCTGCGCGCTCGCTCGCGAAATCAGGTGGCGGAATTGTCGTCTATCCCGAGGGATCGTTGACCCGTGACCCCGACTTGTGGCCGATGCGAGGAAAGACGGGCGCAGTGCGAATGGCACTCGATGCGGACATTCCGTTGATCCCGGCTGCGCACTGGGGGACACAAATTCTGATGCCGCGGTATTCGGGAAAGATTCGTTTCTTCCCACCGACACCAATCACAGTTCTCATCGGCAAACCAATCGACCTCTCGGCGTTCAAGGGCAAGGTGCTCGATCAGAAATTGCTCACCGCGGCGACCGAAATATTGATGTCGACCATCGCCGACCTCCAAGGTCAACTGCGTGGTGAGTTACCGCCCACCAAGCGGTGGGATCCGGTCGAACACAACCAGACCACCACGGGGAAGTTTTAATGACTACCGTCGCGGTCCTCGGAGCGGGCGCATGGGGAACGACGTTCGCGAAAGTTCTGGCCGACGGCGGCGCGGACGTTCAGTTGTGGGCTCGCCGTGATGAAATTGCTCGGGAAATAAACGAAACCCACCGCAACACCACCTATCTGCAACGCGTCAATCTGCCGCTGACCATCACCGCATCAACGTCCCTATCAGCGACTCTCGCTGGGGTTGATGAAGTGTATCTGTCCGTCCCGTCGCAGTCGCTGCGGTCGGTCCTTGAAGGCATTGATGGTCAATTGGGGGATTCCGCACCCATCGTCTCGCTCATGAAGGGTGTCGAACGAAAGTCGGGACTGCGGATGAGTGAAGTGATTCGTGAGGTAACTGGAATCGACGAAGACCGCATCGCCGTGGTCTCTGGCCCGAACCTCGCGCTCGAACTCGCCAAGGAAGAGCCGACCGCCTCGGCGGTGTCGTCGACCAACACCGACACTGCGGTCACCGTCGCCGCGACGTGTCGCAATGGCTACTTCACGACCTTGACAAACACCGACGTGATCGGCACCGAATTCGGCGGTGTTTTGAAAAACCTCATCGCCGTTGCCGTTGGAATCGCGGACGGCGTCGGTTACGGCGACAACACCAAGGCGTCCATCATTACGCGCGGATTGGCAGAACTGTCGGCGTTCGCCTCGGCGTACGGTGCGCGTCCCGAGACGATGTGGGGACTAGCTGGTTTGGGGGACCTCATCGCGACGTGTGAGTCACCGCTGTCTCGTAACAACACCGCGGGCAGGCTGTTGGGGCAGGGCTATTCCTTCGACAGGGTGATCCGGCAGATGGACCAGACTGCAGAAGGCCTGTCGTCCGTCGACCCGATCCTCGTCCTTGCTGCCGCCAAAGGCGTATCGATGCCGATTGTGTCTCAGGTTCAACAAGTGCTGCAGGGCACGCTCGACCCTCGCGAACTCGCACCGCACCTCGCGACCGACTCCGAAATTCCGTCGGAGGAATAGGTGGCGATACAGGCTCTGGCAGATGGCCGGGTGCTCGCCGAACGAATCGGTGGCGCCCCCGCGCGAGTCGTCGCACTCCACGGGTGGGGGCGGTCAGGAACGGACTTCACCGGACTGTTGGCGGGGCTCGACGCCGTAGCGATTCACCTGCCGGGTTTCGGCCCGACGGAAGCTCCGAATGCGGTCTGGGGGACTGACGATTACGCACGGCTCGTCGCCGACGCGATTGAACCGCTGGGTCCTGTCGTCGTCCTCGGACACTCGTTTGGAGGCCGAATTGCGGTTCGTCTGGCGGCCTCGCGTCCCGAACTTGTTTCGGGTCTCGTGTTGACCGGTGCGCCGCTCGTCCGACTCGCTCCTGCCTCGAAACCGAAAATGTCGTATCGAATTGCGAAGACGCTCAATCGAATCGGGCTCATTCCCGACTCGGTGATGGAGACTCGACGCACAAAGGCGGGGAGCGCCGACTACAACGCCGCACACGGAATCATGCGCGACATCATGGTGAAGACCGTGAACGAAAACTATGACGACGACCTGGCGCGCATCACCGCACCGACGTGGCTGGTGTGGGGCGAGAACGACACTGCCGCACCGACGGCAGCGGGCAAGGCTGCGTCCGATCGGATCCGGGGTGCTCACTGGACCGTTGTCCCCAACGAGGCGCACCTGCTGACTCCCAATCTGGGAGCCGCCGTTCGGGCCGCAGTTGACGAGGCTCTCGCATGATCGACATTTTCTCGTGGTCAATCATCGGACTTCTCCCCGTAATTCTCGGCGTCAAGTGGCTGAGGGTCGCGCAACGTGAGCACTACATTGCCGGATGGACTACGCGTATCGCGCTCGGATGGGGTCGATCGCGCCAGGTGTCCTGGTGGCCCCTCATCGCAG
>CAIRWJ010000097.1 GCA_903882245.1 uncultured Microbacteriaceae bacterium
CGACGCGGGGTTCTCGTCGTCGACAACCTCGGCGTCGATGATGTCCTCATCGTCCTTGGTTGACTCCGGATTCTCGTCGGTCGCGGCGTCGCCTTGGTTCGCATAGATCGCGTCGCCGAGCTTGCCCTGGCTGGCCTGGAGCCTTTCGACAGCGGCGGCCACCGCGGCGTCGTCGGTTCCGGCGAGCGCCGTCTTGAGAGCGTCGACATCGGCACGAACCTCGGACTTGACGTCGTCGGGAAGCTTGTCGTCGTTGTCTTCGAGCAGCTTTTCGACGGAGTACGCCATTTGTTCGGCGACGTTCCGCTTCTCGGCGGTTTCACGACGCGCGTGGTCCTCGGCGGCGTGTTCTTCCGCTTCGCGAACCATGCGTTCGATGTCGTCCTTCGAGAGCGAGGAACCGCCAGTAATCGTCATCGACTGTTCCTTGTTCGTTCCCTTGTCCTTGGCGGATACGTGGACGATTCCGTTGGCGTCAATGTCAAACGTGACCTCGACCTGCGGGACCCCGCGCGGAGCAGGGGCGATTCCGGTGAGTTCGAAGTTTCCGAGTGACTTGTTGTCGCGCGTGAAGTCGCGCTCTCCCTGGAAAACCTGAATCGACACTGACGGTTGGTTGTCGTCGGCCGTTGTGAAGGTCTCTGAACGCTTGGTCGGGATGGCGGTATTGCGCTCGATGAGCTTGGTCATGATTCCGCCCTTGGTCTCGATTCCGAGGCTCAGGGGGGTGACGTCGATGAGGAGGACGTCTTTACGCTCGCCCATGAGGACTCCGGCCTGGAGCGACGCTCCGACAGCTACGACCTCGTCAGGGTTGACGCCCTTGTTCGCTTCTTTGCCAGCCAACTTCTTGACGAGTTCGGCAACAGCCGGCATACGCGTCGATCCACCAACGAGGACGACGTGGTCAATGTCGGCGACCTTGATTTTCGCTTCCTTGATGACGTCCTGGAACGGTTTCGCGGTGCGCTGCAACAGGTCGACGGTCAGTTCTTCAAACTTTGCGCGCGTGATGGTCTCGTCAAGGTTGGCGGGGCCATTCTCGGTGAGGGACAGGTACGGAAGCTGCACGGATGCGCTCATCGAGGACGAGAGCTCCTTTTTGGCTTGTTCAGCCGCTTCCTTGAGACGCTGCTTGGCGATTTTGTCACCCGACACGTCAACACCGGTCGTCTCTTTGAACTGCTTCGCGAGGTAATCAACGATTCGAGCGTCCCAGTCGTCGCCACCGAGACGGTTATCACCGGCGGTCGCGCGAACCTGAATCGTGCTGAAGTCGTCGTCCTTGCCCACTTCGAGGAGCGAGACGTCGAACGTTCCACCACCGAGGTCGAAGACGAGAATGAGTTCGTCTTCCTTGCCCTTGTCGAGACCGTACGCGAGTGCGGCGGCGGTGGGCTCGTTGATGATGCGCAGAACATTGAGACCGGCGATCTCGCCGGCTTCTTTGGTCGACTGGCGCTCGGCGTCGTTGAAGTACGCAGGAACGGTGATGACCGCGTCGGTCACCTTGTCGCCGAGGTAGGTCTCAGCGTCGCGCTTGAGTTTCCCGAGGATTCGCGCCGAGATTTCCTGGGCGGTGTACTTCTTGTCGTCAACGTCCTGAGTCCACGTGGTTCCCATGTGTCGTTTGACGGACGCGATGGTGCGGTCAACGTTCGTGACGGCCTGGCGCTTTGCGGTTTCACCGACGAGCACCTCGCCGTCCTTGGTGAACGCGACGATCGACGGAGTCGTGCGGAATCCTTCCGCGTTAGCGATGACGGTGGGTTCTCCACCTTCGAGGACCGCGACAACTGAGTTGGTCGTTCCGAGGTCGATTCCAACAGCTCGTGCCATTGTGTCTTTCCTTCCCGCCGTTGCCGGCGATGTTTCGGTTTGGTGTGAAAATCTCGCGGTCGCCACCAGTCTGACTGATAACTTGAGCCGGGTTGTGTCAAGTTTGACATCTGGGGATAACTTTGTCAAGTCGAATGCGAAAAACTTGAGCGCGTGTCACTCATATTCAGGGATTTTCCCCCTGTACTACCGTTATTCACTCCCTACGCAGTAGCGTTAAGTCATGACCAACAACGCCGTTAATCAAGCTCGCGGGAAGACTCCCCTCATCCAGACAATCTCGTGGGCACTGTGGGATTGGGGAACCTCCGCGTTCTCTGTTCTCATCACAACGTTTGTGTTTGCGCGGTACATCGTGTCGGACTACTTCATCGATCCCGACGTCGTCGCGGCGTACAAGCCGAGGCCTGGCGTGACCATCGAAGGTGGCTTCGAGGAGCGGGTGTACAACGCCGCGAGCTCGGCTTTGACCGCCAACCTCGGCTGGGCTCTTGCCATTGGTGGTGTGGTCGTCGCGATTCTCGCCCCCATCGTTGGGCAACGCACCGATCAGGGTGGTCGACGTCGTCGCTGGCTCGGAATCAATACCCTTGTCGTGATTGTGGCGACCCTCGCGATGTTCTTCGTCGAAGGAACCCCCGACTTCTTTATTACCGGTCTCGTGCTCATCACCGTCGCCACCGTGTTCTACGAGATGGCGAACGTCAACTACAACGCGATGCTCCTCCAAATCTCGACCCCCAGCAACGTCGGTCGGATCAGCGGTTTCGGCTGGGGGCTCGGTTACCTCGGCGGAATCGTCGTTCTCGTCATCGCACTGCTCGGATTCATTCTCGGAGACGTTCACTGGTTCGGAGTCACCGAAGACGCCGGGCTCAACATTCGGTACATCGCCCTGTTAGCGGCCATCTGGTCGGCCATCTTTGCGATCCCGGTGCTGTTGTTCGTCCCAGAGAACACTGCGGTCGACCCCGATGCAAAACTCGGAATTTTCGGTTCCTACGCCAAGGTATTCCGCAAAATTGGGCATCTTGCGAAGACCGCCCCCCAAACGTTCTACTTCCTCCTTGCGAGCGCCGTGTTCCGTGATGGACTCGTCGGAGTTTTCACCTTCGGTGGAATCCTCGCAGGCAAAGTCTTTGGCCTGTCGGATACCGAGGTCATCTTCTTTGCAATCGGCGGAAACCTCATCGCGGGTCTCGGCGTATTCGCCGGCGGAATCCTTGACGATCGTTTCTCGTCGAAGGGCGTCATCGTCGGATCGCTTCTCGGCCTCGTGATTTCGGGAACGATGTTGTTCGTCTTGCACGACGGCGGGCCAATGGTCTTCTGGGTCTTCGGGTTGTTGCTCACGATGTTCGTTGGACCGGCACAAGCATCAGGTCGGTCGCTCCTCGCCCGGCTCGCTCCCGAGGGTGGTGAAGGGGAGCTTTTCGGTCTCTACGCGACATCGGGTCGAGCAATCTCGTTCATCA
>CAIRWJ010000098.1 GCA_903882245.1 uncultured Microbacteriaceae bacterium
AGATCGAGGAGTTCTTTTTCCGTCACGGCGTAATTCTGCCATGCATAGACTGGATTACTACTCATGCCAACAGTCGACGCGGAATCCTCGCCCCCAATCGGGGCGATTCGCGGACTCGCGCGGGTTCTGCCTTTCGCCGGTCGAGACGTTTACGGGCTGATCGCGGGGATGGTCATTTCGCTCATCTCGAGCGGGTTGGCGCTGGGGATCCCGATCGCGCTCGAGGCTCTTGTGGACGGCCCGCTGCGCGGCGATGACCCGACACTCGTGTGGCCGGCGGTTGGTCTCATCGCACTGCTCGGAATGCTTGAGGCCCTGTTCATTTACCTCCGACGGGTCGCGGTTCTCACACCGGGAACCCGAATCGATTCACGAATTCGAAACGCGATTTACGACCACCTGCAAAACTTGCCCGTCGCGTTCCATGACAAGTGGCAGAGTGGCCAGTTGTTGTCGCGCGCCAACACCGACGTCAGCCTCATGCGACGCTGGCTGTCATACGGTGCGGTGATGTTGGTGGGGAACTCCATCGCCATCGTCCTCGGCATTGCAATCCTCTTCACGTGGAGTCCGACCCTCGCGATCCTCTTTCTGATTTGTTCGATTCCGATGTTTATTTTTGGGTCTCGTTTTCGTAATCGATTCACTGGACTGTCGAGAGCCGCCCAGGACCAGTGGGGTGACGTCGCGACGTCGGTCGAGGAATCGGTTCACGGGATTCGCGTGTTGCGATCGTTCGGTCGCGGTGATGACTCGCTGTCACGTTTTGCCGAGCGAACAGCGCGTGGGCGAAACCTCGAGGTTGCCAAAGGCAACGCGCGAGCGACGCTAGGTTTTTGGCTGGAGTGGATTCCCGATTTCGCACTTGCTGCCTGCTTGCTCGCGGGAGTGTGGCTCGCGAGCGAAGGCGACCTCACAACCGGCCAACTTTTTGCGTTCTTCGCCACCGCGGCCGTGCTCGCCGGCCCGATCGAATCGGTCGGGTACTTGTTGGCCCTGACGCTTGAAGCGCAGAGTGGTCTCGACCGAATTTTCGACATCTTGGACCGCACGAACACGATCACAAGTCCGGCTGCGCCCATCGTTCCGAAGGGCTCTAAGGGCTCGTTGGTTTTCGAGGATGTTCACTATCGACACGAGGGAGGCGAGGGCGGTGTGCGGGACGTGCTCAACGGCGTATCCCTCGAGATCCTGCCGGGCGAAACGATGGCGGTAGTCGGAGCAACGGGCAGCGGCAAGACGGTCCTGACGGCGCTGCCCGCCCGGTTGTACGACGTCACATCTGGTCGAATTCTGTTGGACGGAGTCGATGTTCGTGACCTCAGTTTGGACACTCTGCGAACACGGATCGCGATGGCGTTCGAAGACGCGACGCTGTTCTCAGACACCGTTCGCAACAACGTACTGCTGGGTCGACACGACCTCGTGGATGCCCCCGCGTCCGAGTCCGAGGCAGTGCTGTCCCAAGCGTTGTCCATCGCGGAGGCCGAGTTTGTTTATGACCTGCCGGAGGGCGTGGACACCATTATCGGCGAACAGGGATTAAGCCTCTCGGGTGGTCAGCGACAGAGACTTGCCCTCGCCCGCGCGATTGCCGCCGCACCCGCGGTGTTGGTTCTCGACGACCCGTTGTCGGCCCTCGATGTCGAAACGGAGGCACGGGTCGAAGCCGCCCTGCGAAAGGTGCTCTCGACGACGACGGCGCTCGTGGTCGCCCACCGACCGTCGACCGTCATGCTCGCCGATCGGGTCGCCCTCTTGGACAACGGGCGCATCGCGGCTGTCGGGACCCATTCCGAATTGTTGGCGAAGTCGGCAACGTATCGCCACCTCATTTCGTCGCTGTCGGACGAGCCCATCGACGTCGATGACGAGGGGGGTGTCTCGTGAGCACGACCGGCGTTTCGGGCGAAGACCGTCAAGATTTCACCACGCGGGAAAACAAGGCGATACGCGTTCGATCCATCGCGCTCTTGCGGGTGCTGGTGCGGCCTCATCGCGTGCGGTTCGGGTGGACCGCCATCATGATTGTTGCCAGCACAGCCGCCCAGGTGGCCGGGCCGCTGTTGATTGCGTGGGGAATCGACATCGGATTGCCCGCAGCGGTCGACGACGGCAACTTCGCGCCGATTCTCACCATCGTGGTAGCGTTCCTAGCCACCGGAATCAGTGCAGCGGGATTCCTTGCGGCGTACACGCGCTGGTCGATCGCGATCAGTCAGGACATTCTCGGCGAACTGCGTCGACGAATCTTTGAACACACGCAACGACTCAGCCTCGAGTTCCACGAGCGGTACACGTCGGGCCGAATCATCGCCCGTCAGACGAGCGACATCGACACTCTCGGCGAACTGCTAAGCGGTGGACTGAGCAACCTCGTCGCTGGTCTGCTGTTCCTCGTGTTCACCGCCGTCGCGCTCGTCTCAATCGACCCGCCGAGCGGGGTTGCGCTTGCTGTCGCGCTGATCCCCATCGTCGCCGTCACGTGGTGGTTCTCGAATGCGTCTCGCCGGGAATTCCGAGCATCGCGCATTTATTCCACGCGGCTCATCATTCAGTTTGTCGAGAGCATGGCCGGAATCCGAGCCGTCAAGTCGTTCCGGCGGGAACCCGTCGACCGCGCCGCATACGCCGCCAAAGTCGAGGACTATCGCGAGGCAACCCGGCGCACGATTCACGTCTTTGGGATCTACGACCCGGCGCTCAAAGTCATCGGCACGCTCACGGTCGCCGTGGTTCTGTTGTTCGGGTCTTTCCGCGTTATCGACGGAACGCTCGAGGTCGGAGCTCTTCTCGCTGTCGTTTTGTACACACGACGATTCTTCGGCCCTATCGAGGACCTCGCCATGTTTTATAACTCGTTCCAATCCGCGTCGTCCGCGCTGGAAAAGATCTCGGGTTTTCTGGAAGAACGGCCGTCAGTTGTCGAACCGACGAACCCAGCGCCTTTCGAGGCCAGCCGAGGCGACATCGTGGCAACGGACGTGTCCTTCGCTTATTCCGAAGGAAATCCTGTCTTGCCACAGTTCTCGTTGTCGATTGCGGGCGGACAAACAGTTGCGCTGGTGGGCGCGACGGGTGCGGGCAAATCGACACTCGCCAAGCTCATCGCTCGTTTCTACGACCCCAGCGATGGTGTCATCACGCTCGATGGGCGCGACCTTTCATCCATCGGCGATGTCGATTTCCGACGAGCCGTCACACTCGTCACCCAAGAGGCCTATCTGTTCTCTGGCAGCATTGCCGACAACATTCGACTGGGCAAGACCGATGCAACCGACGACGAGGTGATGGCCGCGGCACGGGCCGTTGGTGCGCACGATTTCATCACGGCACTTCCCGACGGCTACGACACGGACGTCAACAAGCGAGGCAGTCGAATCTCGGCTGGCCAGCGTCAATTGGTGTCGTTCTGCCGGGCGTTCATCGCCAATCCACGAGTGTTGATTCTTGACGAGGCAACCGCGTCGCTCGACATCCCCAGTGAGCGTCTGATTCAGAGCGCATTGCAAAAACTTTTGAAGGCTCGAACGGCGATCATCATCGCGCATCGCTTGTCAACGGTCGCCATAGCGGACAGAGTCTTGGTTATGGACCACGGCGTCATTATCGAAGACGGACCCACTGCCGAGCTGCTCAAAGGCTCCGGTCGCTTTGCAACTCTGCACCGTGCGTGGCGCGAATCTCTGGCGTGAATTGCCTCCCATTCGCCCGACGCTGTTCGCATTAGGCTTTTTCTAACCATCCCCCGATTCAACGAACGGTAGATAACCATGACAACTGTTTTTCGCGCAGACGACCTCAATTCGGACGACTACACCGAAACCCTCCTCGCCCCTCCGATGGCCACCCCGATTAGTGGCGACATCGTGGTCCGTGACAAGTCTTATCTTGCGGACAGTGACCACGGCGTGTGGTCGGGTTCATGGGAATCCGAGCCGGGAACGTCGCGCTGGGAGTTTACCGACACGGGCGAGGTCATCACGGTGGTGTCTGGTCGCATGACTGTCGAAGAGGACGGCGGCGAGCCCGTCACGCTCACCGCTGGTGACACCGCCTATTTCCCGATTGGCTGGAAAGGCGTGTGGACGGTCCACGAGAAGCTGCGCAAGGTCTACGTCGTCTATTCGGCGTAACGGCGACCAGCGGTCG
>CAIRWJ010000099.1 GCA_903882245.1 uncultured Microbacteriaceae bacterium
GTGGACGGCGCTTCGAAGCGAACGTCGGGTGATTCTCTATCGGCTTCCCATCGAGCGTGGTTCAAAACTTCATCGCGAAGACGATTGGCACCGGCGCAATAACATCGAAACGATTGCCATCGAAGCGATCGCCGACCTCATCGACATCGACCCCTACGAGTTAGCGCCGAACCGTTACTTTCCCCACGCTTAGCCGTGGATCACGACAACGTTGGACGCATCGATTGGTGCCGTCAAGCCGCGAAGAGTCGCAATCCCGTCTCGAGTCAGAACAAATACTGTATTCGAGATTGGTGAATTTGATGTGACCGTCAGAATCCCTTGCGCGACGGGCATCAGGATGTTTCCGTGGGCAGGAACGACGAAGTTTTCCCCGATGGCACCGCCGCTCGCTATCGTGACCGTCGCATCGGCATCCCCGTTATTGGTGAGTCCAAGTGACGCACCACCTGGCACCAAAATCGAGGCACTCCCGGTTTGAGCGGGTGCGGCGCTAGCCCAGGCAAGGTCCGTAATGTCAGCCGACTCATCATGAAAACCGATGCGAGCTGCCGCAACAATTGGCTGATCTGATTCGACCGAAACTGACCAATCGCCTGAACTCAATTCGGTAATCGGAAGATCAAGCGTGGACCCGGCTGGAATAGACGCGGTGACGACTTGGGATTCCCCCTCGGCGTATGGGTCGAGGGTAATGGTTATTGTTGCGTCGGTCTCACCAGGTACGAGGAATCGCAGCGCAGCGACGACATCGGTATAGGACGGGTCAACAAGCAGTTTGCCGATGGATTTCTCGGTTGGCACGTGAAAAACGGGGAAGACCGCCGACGTCGTCAGCGTTGCGACGGGGCCGATGCGATCCAATCCGCCCGGCACGAGTCCTCTGACGACGGTGGTCTGAAGCGTCGCCCACACGGCCGCCCCATTGCTAAGGAGATGGATAGCCGGAGACTCCTCGTCGGGCGCGAATCCCGCGACGGAATAGGAGCGTTGTGATCGTGCCGGAACGACAATTCCCTGCGAGCCGGGTGCATCAATTTTCCCGGCCGAACCCCAGATTTCTAAATCGATTCGCGCCTCGACATCACTGCCGTTGGAAATCGTAATGATGGTGTCACGACCGGTCGTTGTGCTACCGCCTATCAGCCACTGGTCATTCAGCGGGTCTCCACACTCGGTCGCAAGGTACCCGGCAACCGATTCGGTGTTGACGGAACCGTATTCGGTTGCCGCCACGTTGAGCGAATCCCCCGAGTTCGTGATTGCGGCACCATTGGTCGCGGAATCCATCGTGAGGTCCGTGGTGATGTCCCCACCAGACACAACCCGAGTTGTCGCGCTGATGCCTGAAATAGTCGCCGAGTCTCCGACATACCCAACAACGTCGCCCGAACACATGATGCTCCGAGTAACCGACTCGGGTGAAACCACGGTTGTCAGAGGCGCGACACCTGTCGACAGTGGGGTCGGGATCAGCGCAACTGCATACGCCGAGAAACCAAGTGCGGTCAATCCGGCGGCGCCAATGGTGATCTTGCTAAGAATGCTCATCCTCGACCTCTCCTGTCACCGGTGCAAGGTCGTCCATAACGGGACGACGGCGTGGTAGCGAGGTGGGGACCGCAGCGATGAGCGCAACTAGTCCGACGAGACCAAGAATCACGCGAAATCCGAGGTCGGGAGCACGATTCACCGGCGTGGCTTCGACGGGCTCGTTGACGCGCCAAAGGATTCCACGATCAGTAACCCCGACCGACGTGAGCCCAGCGTGGGAAGCGATCGCAGAGACCTCGGGCGCGGTCGGCAGTGCCTCCAGCACGAGAAATCTGATGCCCGCTTCAGATACTGCCGCGGCAACGTCGAAGTCGCTCTCGACAATCAGGTTGGCGGCGAGCTCTGCGATTGCGACTTCGTGTTCCGCCAGTGTCAGCCGCGTGGCCGCTGCGGCGGTCCACTCCACGAGCGTCACCCCCGCATCTCGTTGAAGTTCCGCTCGGATGCCGTCGGCCGTCGGTGTCATGATCAACGTCGCCCCGCCGGGGTGCGCGGTGGTTTCCGCCTGCACATAGGCGGGAAGAGTTCGGACGCTGGAGGGGGCCACGA
>CAIRWJ010000100.1 GCA_903882245.1 uncultured Microbacteriaceae bacterium
CCGAAGGCCGCGCGCCTCATGGGTGAAGGTGCATTCCCTCCCGGCCAGCACGGTCGAACCAAGCGCAAGTCCGAAGGTGACTTCGCGATGCGTTTGCGTGAAAAGCAGCGCCTTCGTGCCCAGTACGGGATTCGTGAAGCCCAGATGCGCAACACCTTCGATGAGGCTCGTCGCAACCAGGGGCTAACTGGTGAAAACTTGGTAGAACTTCTCGAAATGCGTCTCGACGCACTCGTGCTTCGATCGGGTTTCGCTCGTACGTCTGCACAGGCGCGTCAGATGGTTGTTCACCGTCACATTCTTGTCGACGGTCAACTCGTTGACCGCCCATCGTTCCGCGTGAAGCCTGGACAAATGATCCACGTTAAGGAACGCAGTGAAGCAACTCCTCTTTTTCAGGATTCAGCCATCGGCGTCCACCGCGACGTTCTGCCGGCCGTCCCGGAATACCTCGACGTCAAGCTCGACAAGTTGCAGGCACGACTCGTTCGTCGCCCGAAACGCGCCGAGGTTCCCGTCACGTGCGAAGTTCAACTCGTCGTCGAGTACTACGCCGCACGATAAAGCCCAACCGAGCGGGGTGGGCTTTCGAGCCCACCCCTTTCTCATTCCCCTACACTCGTGTTGACAGAGGAGCATTCGATGAAAACGGCTGAGATTCAACGTCGCTGGCTGTCGTATTTCGAGGGCAAGGGACACACAATTGTGCCCTCCGCGTCCCTCGTTTCTGACGACCCGACTCTCATGTTTACTGTTGCTGGAATGGTGCCGTTCATCCCGTATCTGACCGGAATTGTCCCTGCCCCGTTCCCGCGCGCGACATCGGTGCAAAAGTGTATTCGCACACTCGACATCGAAGAGGTCGGGAAGACCACGCGTCACGGAACCTTTTTTCAGATGAATGGGAATTTCTCATTCGGTGACTACTTCAAAGAGGGCGCAATCGGGTTCGCCTGGGAGTTGCTGACGACATCCGAGTCCGACGGCGGGCTTGGTTTCGCTGAGAAGGATTTGTGGATCACGGTGTACGAAGAGGACGATGAAGCAATCGAACTCTGGAAGAAGATTGCGGGTATACCGGAAGAGCGCATCCAACGCTTCGGAAAGACCGACAACTTCTGGTCAACCGGTCAGACGGGTCCCGCCGGTCCATGCTCGGAAATCTATTTCGATCGTGGCCCCGCGTACGGCCCGGAGGGTGGCCCCGCTGTCGATGACACGCGCTACATCGAGATTTGGAATCTGGTGTTTATGCAGTACCTCATCTCTGACGTGCGGTCAAAGACAGAATTCACGATTGATGGCGAGCTCCCTCAAAAGAACATCGACACTGGTATGGGAATGGAACGAGTTGCGTTCCTCAAACAGGGTGTTGAAAACATGTACGAGATCGATCAAGTTCGGCCGGTTCTCGATCTCGCGTCTCAGATATCGGGGCGTGTCTATGGCAGCGACCACGACGACGACGTCCGCATGCGCGTCGTCGCCGATCACATTCGTTCATCACTCATGCTCATGAGTGATGGAGTGATGCCGGGGAACGAGGGACGTGGATACATCCTTCGGCGATTGTTGCGCCGGTCGGTCCGCGCCATGCGACTGCTCGGGGTCGACGCGCCGACGTTTACCGACTTGTTCGCCGCCTCGCGCGACGCAATGAAGCAGTCGTACCCCGACGTCGAGGTCCACTATGACCGGATTTCACGGACTGCCATTGGTGAGGAGGATGCATTTCTCCGCACACTGGTATCCGGGACACAAATTCTTGACCTCGCGGTCACACAGCACAAGAAGGCGAAATCGGCTGCTCTTGATGGCAACACGGCTTTCGTGCTGCACGACACTTACGGTTTCCCAATTGACTTGACGTTGGAAATGGCGGAAGAAGCCGGGCTCACGGTAGACCGCGTGATGTTCGACTCACTCATGCTGGAGCAAAAAACTCGGGCGAAAGCCGATGCGAAGGCGAAAAGGGGAGCACTCGCGGATGTTTCGGTGTACGGAGAGTTCCGCACAACTGGCGAGACGGTCTTCACTGGTTATGACGATCTAACGACGGAAACCAGCGTTATCGGTATCGTGCGTGATGGTGCAGCCGTAGTGTCCGCGACGGCGGGGGAAACGGTTGAACTCATCCTCCGCGAAACCAGCCTTTACGCAGAGAGCGGCGGTCAGGACGCCGACGACGGCATCATTGTCGGAGCGAATTTCACTGCTGAGGTGCTCGACGTACAACGCCCAATCAAGGGCTTGACGGCGCACAGTGTTCGAATCACGGACGGTGCGGTCGGGGTCGACGACGTGGTCACGACTATTGTCGACGTCGAGTACCGTCGCCGCGCGGCCGGTGCACACTCGGCGACCCACCTCGTTCACGCGGCACTGCGGCAAACGCTCGGTAGTGACGCCCACCAGGCCGGTTCGTACAACAAAGCTGGCTACATGCGTTTTGACTTTGCGTGGAACCAGGGATTGTCGGCGGCAACGCGATCCGAGATTGAGAACATCGCAAACAATGCAATTGCTGACAACCTCGATGTTGTCACGCGAGTCATGTCTCTTGACGAGGCAAAAGAGTCCGGTGCGATGGCCCTGTTCGGAGAGAAGTATGGGGAGACCGTGCGCGTTGTCGACATCGGCGGCCCCTGGTCTCGTGAACTGTGTGCTGGCACCCACGTCTCACGATCGAGCGAAGTCGGTCTCATCAACCTCATCGGTGAATCCAGCATTGGGTCAACCAATCGACGCGTCGAAGCCCTCGTAGGCACGTCGGCGTTTGCATCATTCGCCGGTGAACGCGCGCTTGTGGCGGAATTGATGACAAACCTCAAAACGCCAAAAGAAGCGCTAGCGGCGAGAGTTGCCGAGCTCATCGAACAACTGAAGAGAGCCGAGCGTACGATTGCTCAGTATCAAGCAGCTGGCGTACGTGAACGCGTACCCGCGCTGGTTGCTGAGGCGACGACAATCGGTTCCGTAACGACGGTCGTTTCGACGGTTGGTTCGTTAGATTCAACCGATGCTCTGCGCCAGCTGGTCACCGATGTCCGTGATCGACTTGGTTCGGTCGTAGGCGTTGTCGCGCTCGGTGCAGAGATTGACGGCAAGGCTGCTGTCATCGTCGCAACAACCCCAGACGCACGCAGTTCAGGTCTTTCCTCAGGAACGCTCGCGAAGCGCGCGGCGGCAGTTCTCGGCGGTGGTGGGGGCGGACGTGACGACGTCGCTCAGGGTGGAGGCGCAGACCCAGCATTGATCCGGTCGGCACTCGACGACATTCGTGCGGCGCTCGGAGCCTGAAAAATGCGCACTGGCACGCGAATTGGCGTTGATGTGGGTACGACCCGCGTGGGTGTTGCGCGTAGTGACGCTCTCGGCTTGATGGCGGTCCCGGTGGTGACACTGCCGAGGGCGAGGGCAATCGAAGAATTGCGCCACTTAGCGACAGAATATGACGCCATTGAATTTGTGTGCGGACTCCCGCTTTCACTCGATGGCTCGGACACGGCCTCCACTCTGGACGCCCGACAGTTCGCGATCGAGCTTTCCGCCGCAACCGGTGTGGCTGTTCGGCTCGTTGACGAACGGTTGACCA
>CAIRWJ010000101.1 GCA_903882245.1 uncultured Microbacteriaceae bacterium
CTGAACCTGGACAGGACGCGACGGGTAGGCTTCATCGATCTTGTCGCCGTGCTCGTCGACCATCGCGCGAACGCGACCGTAGGCGGTGCCGGCGACGATGGCGTCTCCGACGCGCAAGGTTCCCGACTGGATGAGGACCGTTGCAACGGCACCGCGTCCCTTGTCCAGTTTCGCTTCGATCGCGATACCGCGGGCGTCCTTGTTGGGGTTCGCGACGAGGTCGAGACCGGCGTCGGCGGTGAGCAGAACCGCGTCGAGAAGATCGTTGACGCCGTCACCGGTGAGGGCCGACACGTCGACGAAGATGGTGTTTCCGCCGTACTCCTCGGTCACGAGTCCATACTCGGTCAACTGCTGGCGAACCTTGGCGGGGTTGGCGCCCTCTTTATCGATCTTGTTCACCGCGACCACAATCGGAACGTTCGCGGCCTGAGCGTGGTTGAGCGCCTCAATTGTCTGGGGCATGATGCCGTCGTCTGCCGCAACCACGAGGATCGCGATGTCGGTGACCTGGGCACCACGGGCACGCATAGCGGTAAACGCCTCGTGTCCCGGGGTGTCAATGAAGGTGATGGCACGTTCGTTGCCCTCGTGCTCGGTCCAGACCTGGTAAGCACCGATGGCCTGGGTGATTCCACCGGCTTCGCCCGCAGCGACATCGGCGCGACGAATCGCATCGAGAAGGCGGGTCTTACCGTGGTCGACGTGTCCCATGACCGTGACAACGGGCGGACGGATGACGAGGTCGTCCTCGTCTTCCTCTGCATCAAGATCGATGTTGAACGAGTCAAGAATTTCCTTGTCCTCGTCCTCGGGGCTCACAATCTCGATCTTGTAACCGAGTTCTGCACCAAGAACCTCGAACGTTCCGGCGTCGAGCGACTCGGTCGCCGTGGCCATCTCGCCGAGCTGGAACAAAACCGTGACGAGGTTACCGGGGGGAACCGGGAAGCCCGACATCGTCTCGATCTTGTCGGCGAAGTCATTGATCGACGACCCTTGACGAAGACGAATTACGGTCGAGCCATCACCACGAGGGATCTTGACGCCGCCGAGGCTCGGGGCCTCGCGCATTTCAAACTCTTGGCGCTTCGTGCGCTTCGACTTGCGCGCCTTGGACTTGCCGCCACCGCGACCGAATGCACCGGCGGTGTTTCCACCGCGACCGCGACCACCGGGGCCACCGCCTGGGCGACTAGGGCCACCACCGGGGCTACCCGGAGCTGCACCGGCACCCGCTGGACGGAAACCGCCCTGGCTGCCGGGAGGACGACCGGCGCCACCCGTGCGCTGCTGGAACGGCGCGTTGGGACGACCACCGGGACGAGAAACTGGGCCACCCGCTGCATCGGAACCGGGACGCGGAGCACCCTGTCGAGGCATGAACGGGTTGTTGCCGGCGGCGCGAATCGGGCGTGGCATCGCGGGCGCGGGCATAAAGGGGTTGTTGCCGCGGGGACGAGGCATCGACGGAGCGACTGGCGCTTCGCCATCGAGTCCGGGCGCGGGTGTTACGGGCGCGGGCGGCTTTCCGCCTGCCTTCGCTGCTTCGTCAGCCGAGGGGATATCAGGCAAATCCACCTGCGCCGTGGTGCGCGCGCGGGTGGCAGGCTTTGTGGCAGGCGTCGGTGCGACGTCCTGCTTGGTCAG
>CAIRWJ010000102.1 GCA_903882245.1 uncultured Microbacteriaceae bacterium
TGCATCGGTTCAACGGCAATTGGTCCGGGGGTTGGAGAACGGTGTGGCACCGACGGCGATGAGCCGGGTAGGTCGCGATGTTGCGCGGGGCGATCGGGAGCGATGGACATTGCGCTACTCGACCTTCATCGCGCGACGGCGCATTTCGAGTTCCGAAATGCGCTGTTGTAACGAACCGTGCTCGGCATCGCCTTCTGGAGTGCGTTGCAGGACGCTGTGCAGTTCATCACGCTGGCGGATGATGTCAGCCTCAATCAGTGCGGAGGCGACATCGACAACATAGGTGGCGATGTTTGCACTCGTGCGTCGTTCCTCTTCCGCAACGCGAGCGATGACCGCTGCATCATCCTCGATTCGCGGTTTTGAGATGGTGACACGCCTGACCGGAATGTCCACCATGGCGAGCTCCGAAACCAAGGGACGCAATTCATCGCCCGCCTCGTCAATCACTCGCGAAATCCAGTTCTGAGAGGCGAAATCTGCGAATACGGTGACCATCGCGCTGCGAATTCGACCGAGTGACGGGTTGGTGAAGTGGCAGGCGACGATATCCCCCGCTCGGGAAAGACCGATGAGTTCCGGGTATCGAAGCAACGCGACGATGACATCACGTTCGCGTTTGGCATTGACGTCCGTGCCGAGGGACGCAAACGACCCGATTGCGCCATGCTCCTTTTCGACTTCGACCACTACGCGACCGCCGCCGGCGCGCATCGCGGCACGCACATCGGCGGGTTCGACGCCGAGCCAACCCGACACAACCCGGACGTACCCGTCAATCATCGAGCGGTCCTTGATTCCAATGATGATGGGCGCAACGGCTCGAGTAGCGTGAACTCGACCCTCGACCGTCGACAGGTCAAAGCCCGCGATAGTTCGACGAATGATGAATTCGAACAGCGGCGTCTTGGTCTCAAATATCGCAGCCAGCGCCGCGTCACCACGTTGTTGTCGCAGGTCGGAAGGGTCGAGACCGTCTGGCGCGACCACGACGAAGGTGTTCGCCACGAATTTAGAATCCTCGGCGAACGCTTTTGAGGCCGCTTTTTGCCCAGCTTCGTCTGGGTCGAACGTGAAAATGACCTCACCGCGACTTCGGGAGTCTCCTGCATCAATGTCACCCAGGACACGCCGGATGAGTGAGACGTGGTCACTTCCGAACGCAGTTCCGCACGTCGCCACCGCCGTCGTGATTCCCGCGAGATGACAGGCCATGACGTCGGTGTAACCCTCGACGACAACGACCTTGCGGTCCTTCGAAATATTGCGCTTCGCGAGGTCAAGCCCGTAGAGGACTTTCGCCTTGTGATACACGGGCGTCTCGGGGGTATTCAAATACTTCGGACCGTTGTCATCATCGCGAAGTCGACGCGCACCGAACCCAATCGTTGCGCCTGTCACGTCGCGAATCGGCCAGACGAGACGGCCCCGAAATCGGTCGTACACACCGCGTTCGCCGCGGGATAGTAAACCAGCGGTTTCGAGCTCAACTTCCGTGAACTTTTTGGCCGTCAAATACTTGCGCAGTGCGTCAAATGAGTTGGGAGCGTATCCGACCCCGAACATTTCGCACGCGGCGCGATCGAAACCCCGACCGGTCAGGAAGTCGCGTCCAAACTCGGCCTCGGGCGACGATAGCTGTTCGATGAAATACAGTTCCGCTGCGCGATTCGCTTCGAGCAACCGAGATCGATTGCCGGACTCGCGCTCGGGGCTGCCGTCTTCGTACGTCAGCGAAAAGTTGATGGTGGCCGCCACTTTTTCGACGGCTTCCGAGAACGTCATCATGTCGATTTGTTGCAAAAACTTGTAAACGTCACCGCTCTCGCCGCACCCGAAGCACTTGTACATTCCGACGTTCGGTCGAACACTGAAACTCGGTGATTTTTCATCGTGGAAAGGGCACAATCCCTTGAGCGAATCAGCCCCACCACGCTTGAGAGTGACGTATTGGCCGACAATATCGGCAATGTTGGCGCGCTGCTTTACCTCATCGATATCCGATTTCCGTATGAGACCAGCCACGAACCCATTCTACGGAGTGGGTCGACAGGTTTAGGGGGCGAGCCGCTCGTGCCAGGCGAGAGCGCTCTGATCGGTCAACGACGCGACCTGATCGATGACGGCCCGCATTGCCTCGACCTCGGTCGTTGCCGCGGTGAAATCGGCGGCAAAACCTGGTTCGAGGTACTTAGTCCCCGAGGCGGCGAGAATGGCACACAATTCCTGAAGAAGTTCGCGCTGTCGAGAATAAATCGGTCTACGCGATTCGTGGGACATGACGTTCGCGGCGACAATTCCCTTGAGCACCGCAATTTCGGCGCGAGTCTCGGAGGGGACAACAACATCGGCACCGAATCGAACGAGTCTAGCGGCGGTCGCGTGTTCCCGAGTGGCAGCCGTAGCTGCCCCGGCGAATCGACCGATTAGTGTCGATGTGAGGTTCTTGAGAGCGCCCATTTCCTGACGTGATCCTTCCCACGTTTCAATCCACGACGTGAGCCCATCGAGACGGTCGAACGCGGCAACAAGGTCGTCGTGCGGCAACTCACCGCCAATCCATTCGACCATTGAGTCAACGAGGTCATCATGGTTAACGCGGGACGACAGCGCGCGAACATCGATATACCCGTTCACAATCGCGTCTTCAAAGTCATGCACCGAATAACCGATGTCGTCAGACAGGTCCATGACTTGCGCTTCAATGCACAGTCGGCGGTCATCAGCGCCTTTCCGGATCCAATTGAAAATCGGAACATCTGATTCATATACGCCGAATTTGGTGCGGCCTCCTGGTTCAGCAACACCAGTTGCCTGCGTCCAGGGGTATTTGCACGACGCGTCGAGGCTTGCGCGAGTGAGATTCAGCCCAAAACTGTGCCCGGAGTCGTCGAACACTTTGGGTTCGATTCGCGTGAGTATTCGAAGCGTTTGCGCGTTGCCTTCAAAGCCACCGAACGGCAGCGCCCAGTCGTTGAGGGCCTTTTCGCCGTTGTGCCCGAACGGCGGGTGACCGAGGTCGTGGGCGAGACACGCGGTGTCGACGAGGTCGGGGTCGAGTCCAAGGCTTGCGCCGATCTCGCGGCCGACCTGTGCGACCTCAAGTGAGTGGGTCAGTCGATTTCGGGCAAAATCTAGTCCGGCCGTCGGCGACAGCACCTGCGTCTTAGCCGCGAGACGACGAAGTGCGCTCGAGTGCAAA
>CAIRWJ010000103.1 GCA_903882245.1 uncultured Microbacteriaceae bacterium
ACGAACCCTGGACGCCTCGCCGAGGTCTACGCGAACCGTCAGCGCCGCGAACTCCTCGCCGGCGACGGCCGACTCATGATTGTCGCCGCCGACCACCCCGCGCGCGGGGCGCTCGCCGTCGGGTCGAACCCAACCGCGATGTCGGACCGCTACGAACTCTTGACCAACCTCGCCATCGCACTGGACCGACCCGGTGTCGACGGCGTGCTCGGGACACCCGACATCATCGACGACCTCGCGCTGCTCGGGCTCCTCGACAACAAAATCGTGGTCGGCTCGATGAACCGTGGTGGTTTGCGCGGCTCGTCCTTCGAAATGGACGACCGTTACACGGCCTACGACATGCCAGCCGTCCAGCGCGACGGTCTCGACTTTGCCAAGAACCTCGTGCGCATCAACCTGAAGGACGCTGCGACCGCCGACACTCTCGAATCGACGGCGTTCGCCGTGAGCGAGGCGGCCGAACTCGAAATCCCCATCATGCTCGAACCGTTCATGAGCGAATGGGTCGGCGGGTCAATCACCAACAACCTCGCGACCGATCAGGTCATTCTCTCGGTCGCAATCGCGGCGGGGCTCGGAAACTCGAGCGCCTACTCGTGGCTCAAACTGCCCGTTGTCCCCGACATGGAACGGGTCATGGCGTCGACGACGCTTCCGACACTTCTGCTCGGCGGAGACCCGGGTGACAACGAAGACGAACTCATCGAGCAGTGGGCCAACGCGCTCACGCTGCCCGGTGTGCGAGGACTCGTTGTCGGCCGCTCGTTGCTGTACCCCGGAAGCGGCGACGTGGCCAAAGCCGTTGACGCCGCCGCACAACTCGTTCACGGTTCGTAGACTTTAGACAAAAGGAACACACATGACAAAAAACACCGTCCCCCACTGGATCAGCGGCACACGCGACCACGGAACAACCGATCGCACCGCCCCCGTCTACGACCCGGCCCTCGGCAAGGAGACCAAACGCGTCGTCCTCGCCAACCAAGCCGACATCGAGAAAGCGATCGCGAGCGCTCATGCTGCGTATCCCGAATGGCGCGACACCTCGATTGCTCGTCGCCAAGCGATCCTCTTTAATTTCCGCGAATTGCTCAATGCCAAGAAGGGCGAACTCGCCGAAATTCTGACCTCCGAGCACGGCAAGGTCCTCTCGGATGCCCTCGGCGAAATTTCGCGTGGTCAAGAGGTTGTTGAGTTCGCGTGTGGTGTTCCACACCTCGTCAAAGGTTCATACACCGAGAACGCCTCGACCGGTGTCGATGTCTATTCGATTCGTCAGCCCCTCGGTGTTGTCGGAGTCATCTCGCCCTTCAACTTCCCCGCCATGGTGCCGATGTGGTTCTTCCCCATCGCCATTGCCGCGGGAAACACCGTCGTCCTCAAGCCCTCCGAAAAAGACCCGTCGGCCGCGATTTGGCTCGGTGAACTGTGGAAGGAAGCTGGTCTGCCTGACGGCGTCTTCACTGTTCTTAACGGTGACAAGGAATCCGTCGACGGTTTGCTGACAGACCCCCGGGTTCACGCAATCTCGTTCGTCGGTTCGACGCCCATCGCTCAGTACGTCTACGAGACCGGCGCAAAGCACGGCAAGCGGGTCCAAGCACTCGGCGGAGCAAAGAACCACATGCTGGTCCTGCCTGACGCCGATCTCGACCTTGTGGCCGATTCAGCAATCAACGCAGGATTCGGCTCAGCCGGCGAGCGCTGCATGGCGATCTCGGTCGTCGTTGCCGTCGAACCCGTTGCCGACTCACTCATCGAGAAGATCACCGCGCGCATGCGCTCGCTGGTTATTGGTGACGGTCGTCGATCGTGTGACATGGGGCCGCTCGTCACGGAACAGCACCGCGACAAGGTCGCGTCCTACATCGACATTGCGATTGCGGACGGAGCCGAGGTAGTCGTCGACGGCCGCGGAATCGAGGTCGACGGCGACCCCAACGGTTTCTGGCTCGGACCCACGCTCATCGACAAGGTGCCAACAACCTCGAAGGTGTATACCGAAGAAATCTTTGGTCCAGTTTTGTCGATTGTTCGCGTCAAGACGTACGACGAGGGAGTGGCTCTCATCAACGCCGGCGCTTTCGGAAACGGAACCGCCATTTTCACGAACGACGGTGGCGCCGCGCGTCGATTCCAGAACGAGATTCAGGTCGGCATGATCGGGATTAACGTCCCCATCCCCGTCCCGGTTGCGTACTACTCGTTCGGTGGTTGGAAGTCGTCACTCTTTGGCGACTCGAAGGCCCACGGAATGTATGGTTTCAACTTCTTCACACAAGAAAAGACCATGACGTCTCGTTGGCTCGACCCGAGCCACGGTGGAATCAACCTGGGCTTCCCCCAGAACTAGATTTAGCTCGTCGTCAGCGGACTCACGACTCCGCCATCGATTTCCCGGCGGAATGCACCCAAGAGGTCGTGGAGCGACTGGGGGCCGAGCCCCAAGACCGATTTGGTGTGCTCGTTAGCGAGGCTCGAATCCACGGGGACTGGACCCGGAAACAGTTCCGCCGCAGGCGGCTCTCCTTCGGTGATCAAACTACGCGGCAGGTCGAAAACGTCGCAGGCTGCGTAAGCGAGTTCCATGCGCGTCACTGCGGTGTCCCCGACAAGGTGAAATGTCCCTGTCGCGTCCCGCGCGATGATTCGAGCGATTTGCGCCCCGGCTTCGGACGCGAGGGACGGAGTCGTGATCTGGTTTACGTTGGGGCCGCCCCAGACCTGAAACTCGTTCCCTGCGCGAAGTGCCCGAACGAGAGTGTCGACGTAAAATCCGAAGCCGACGTCCTGCAGTCGCGGTGATTCGGCGATGCGGTGACGTCCCATCACCCCGGCCACCCGTGCGACGACTCCTCGCCCCGCGAGTGTACTGTGAACGGCTTGCTCGGCGAGGCCTTTCAAATAGCCGTAATAGTTGATGGCGTTCCCATGATTGGATTCGAGCTCACGATGACCCGTGCCGTCCATCACCCAGTCGGTCGAAATGACGATGAACTTCTGCCCGTTGGCGTCCGCGATGCGGGCGAGCCGTTCGGTCAGTGCAACGTAATTGTCGTAGGCGGCGGCCCGGTCGTTGAGTAAGCGTCGAAAGT
>CAIRWJ010000104.1 GCA_903882245.1 uncultured Microbacteriaceae bacterium
GACCTCATCACGCTCGAGGAGGGTGATGTTTCGCCGACCGACATCATCGAACACGTCGCTCGATACTTCGAGTTATCCCTCGACGAGCTTTATGGGAATTCTCGTGCAGCGGCGATTGCTCAGGCTCGGCAGATAGCGATGTATCTATGCCGAGAACTTACCTCGATGTCTTTGCCCAAGATCGGCCAGCTCATCGGAAGAGACCACACCACGGTGATGTACGCGAACAACAAAATAGCCGAGCTGATGAAAGAACGCCGGTCCGTATACAACCAGGTGACTGATCTCACTCACATCATCAAGCAGTCATCGCGTTAGTTCTGCAGTATTCCGCGAACATCGCTGTGTATAAGTGTCGTTAATCCACAACAACTCATCGAATTCTCGGGATAACAATTTTTGACAATCCGAAGTGCTTCGTTTGGTCGGGCTGTGTCCACAGTTTGTTGACAAGTTTCAGTGTTGTAGTTCCGCCAAGGAGCAACCCACAAGGCAAGTTATCAACATATCCACCGATGTTAAGACGATTAAGGTACTTAAGAAGAGAATGCTAGATCGATAACGAAAGCGCATTTTGTTCGCCGTGTGTCTGTGACACAATGAGAGACCGTACAAATGTCGAGAGGTGTGTAGTGAAATTTCAATCCAACAAAGATGTCTTGTCACAGGCCGTCATTTTTGTGACGAAGCTTCTCACATCCAAGAACACTAACCCCACCCTCGCTGGAGTACGGATTGACGCAGCCGATAACGGTGTGACTTTTGCGTCCTTTGATCATGACGTTTCAACCCGAACAACAATCGAGGGGGACGTTGGTGCGAGTGGTTCGGTGCTCGTTTCCGGCAAACTCCTCGCCGATATAGTCACCCGTCTTCCAGGAGACACCGTGACCGTCTCCCTCCAGGAAAACAAGCTAATTGTTTCATCGGGAACTGCCAAGTTTAATATGTCGGTCATGCCTCTCAATGAATATCCGAACCTTCCGGAGGTGCCTCCGGCTATTGGCAGTTTCGATGGCGAACAACTGGCTGAGGCAATTGCTCAAGTGGGTGTCGCCGCGCTCAAAGACGATGGTCAGCCCGCGATCATGAATATCTCAGTGGAACTCTCTGCCGAAAACATCTCATTCACCGCCACAGACCGTTATCGAATCGCGTCTCGTGATGTTGCGTGGACGACAACCGGTGTAACAGAGCCATCACAAATTCTGGTGCCGGCGCGGGTGCTAATTGAAGCCGGCAAGATGTTCCAGGCCGAACAGACCGTAACAATGTCTCTCCTGTCTGGCGGAGACCGCGAACTTGTCGCTATTTCGGCGGGAAACCGCGTAGTGACTTCATCGCTAGCCAAGGGGTCATTTCCCAAAGTTCGTGGATTGCTTGATGAAAAGGGCGGCGGTGCTGCCTACGCGATCGTATTGTCGTCTGATTTGATCGATGCAACCCGACGAGTGTCCCTAGTGCTTGAACGGGATGGTGCCATCAAATACACATTCTCTAAAGAAGGGGTGCTTCTGGAAACCAGTGCTGCCGAGACGGCTAGCGCCCAAGAAACCGTAGACGCCCACCTCGTGGGGGATGACATATTTGTATGGCTCAAACCACGACTAGTGATCGACGGTGTCGCTGGGGCACACAGTGAATTTGTCCGTCTTGGTTTCACACCATCATCCGACCCGGTGAAAGCCGGCCCCGTGCTCTTCACCGCACACTCATCGAAGGACGCAGAATCCATCGAACAGGCCTACCGGTATCTCATGCAGCCGAACCTGCTCAATCGCTAGGCCATGAGAATAATCTCCGCTGAACTCATCGGTTGGCGGAACTACGAACACCAGTCGCTCGAATTTGAGAGTTCTCCTACGATTCTTGTGGGCCCCAATGGTCAAGGAAAAACCAACTTTATCGAGGCGTTAGTTTATTCCGCCTTGGGCCATTCACACCGCACCGCGAGCGACGCCATCCTGGTGAAAAGCGGTGCACCCGAGGCAATTATTAGGATGACCGTTCAGCACGACACACGCCGCTTAGCAGTCGATCTGCGGGTTACGGGATCCGGCGCAAACACTATTCGTGTGAATGGGGCAGTCACCAAGAGACGGGAGCTTGCGCGGCTGTTACCGCTCGTCCTGTTCGCGCCCGAAGACATGGAACTCGTGAGGGGGGAGCCCGAGCACCGGCGAATGTTTCTCAATGATCTCGTGGCGGAGTCATCACCAGCATTAGCTGGCGACATCGCTGATTACGACCGGGTGCTTCGACAGAGAAACACCCTACTCAAATCTCTTCGTGCCACTTCTTCCATCCCGACGGGAACCCTCAGCACGTGGACGGAAAGCCTCATCGGTCTTGCTACACGAATAATGGTCGCGCGGCGCCACATTGTCGACGAGCTATCTCCTCGCCTGAGCGCGCACTACGGGGCTATCGCCTCGTCGTCCGACTTTGCAAACGTCACCATGTCCGAGTCAATCCCCAACGACACAGCTGAACCGGACATCGCCAAAGCCTTGCGGACGTTGTTTCACGTGAAACAACGTGACGAAATCGATCGTGGATCGACGCTATTCGGACCACACCGCGACGACATGTTGATTGTTCTTAACGACCTCCCGGCGCGAACCCACTCCAGCCAAGGGGAAGCATGGTCCTGTGCCCTTTCGTTGCGCTTGGCTCAGGTCGATATCGTGCGACGCGATTCAATCGCGGGCGATCCTGTTGTTGTGCTCGACGATGTCTTCTCCGAACTCGACGCCGGCCGCCGCGTCCGACTCGGGGAGCACCTGGCGGGGATAGAGCACCTCATCATCACAGCGGCCGATGTCGCCACGATTCCAGCGTCGCTTGTTGGCCGGCAACATACGGTAGTCGGCGGGAGGATCGATGACTGAATCACCAGCCAACCCC
>CAIRWJ010000105.1 GCA_903882245.1 uncultured Microbacteriaceae bacterium
GACCTGCTCGCCCGCCTGCATTCGGAAGGTCCAGCCACATTCAGTCAGCTTGATGGCAAGCGCGACGAGCGTCGCGGCAGTTGGTGGGACTGGAGCGATGTCAAGGTTGCTTTGGAAAGCCTGTTTGAGGACGGTGTAATCACCGCGATTGGTCGCACAAACTTCCAGAGAATCTATGCGCCGGTCGCCGACGTCATTCCCCACCACCTCCTGGACACGGCCGTGGACAAACCCGTCGCCCGGCGTGCCCTCGTCCTCGACGCGGTTCGAGCGCTCGGAATCGGGGTGCTCGCGGACATCGCGGACTATTACCGGTTTAAGGTCGCTCCAACCAAGGTCGCCATAGACGAGTTGGTCGAATCGGGCGCGATTGACCGCGTGGCAGTTGATGGATGGACTCACCGCGGCGAGGCTGTCGATGCCTACATGGTTTCGGGCACGACAATCCCCAACCGAGCCCCGAAAGTGTCGACCATCCTCACACCGTTCGACCCCATCACCTGGAATCGTGCTCGAGCGAGCCGAATGTTTGGTTTCGACTACAGAATTGAGATTTACACTCCGGCAGCGAAGCGCGTCTACGGGTATTACTCGCTGCCGATTCTCATGGATGACGCACTGGTCGGGCGTATCGACCTCAAGGCCGACCGAAAGACCCGAACACTAATCGTCAAGAGCGCGCACTGGGAGCCGAAGCGACCGAAGAACGCCGCCGATCGTCTTTCCGACGTCGTAAGACGAGCAGCCTCCTGGCGCGGGCTCGAGAACATCGTGGTGGACGACTGGGGCGACGCCGCTGCCGACCTGCGACAAATGTTTTAGAACTTCCCGCCGATGTCGAGTAATCGACGGACCCGGTCAGCGATAGGCGGGTGCGTCGAAAACATGCGTTCGACAACGTTCTGCTTGTTCGGGTCAGCAATCCACATGTGTGCCATCGACGCCGACTGGCGTTGAAGCGGCGCCGAATATTCTCCAAGTTTGTGAAGCGCGCTCGCGAGCCCTTCGGGGTTGCGGGTCGTCATCGCACCAGTCGCGTCGGCAAGGAACTCGCGTTGGCGAGAAATGCCCGCCTGAACGAGTGCCGACACGAGGGGCGCAATCACCATGGCGACAAGTCCAAAGACGAGTGACAGGATGGCCAGACCACCGCTGTCGCCTCCGCGAGAGTTACGGCTTCCGTAAAACGCCATTCTGAACATCATGTCGGCGATGAATCCGACCGCGACGACAAGTCCGAACACAATGGTCGAGACGCGAATGTCGTAGTTCTTGACGTGCCCCATCTCGTGGGCCATGACGCCCTCGAGTTCCGGGTCGGTCATGATGTCGAGTAACCCGGTAGTGGCGGCGACGACGGCGTGCTCCGGGTCGCGACCCGATGCAAATGCGTTCGGTGCAAGGTCACTGACGACGTAAACCTTTGGCATCGGCATTCCGTTGGTGATCGACAAGTTTTCGACAATCCGATACAGGCGCGGGTTGTCTTTCTGTTCGATTAGCACTGCACCGGATGTCATCACTGCGATCGACCCGGCGTTGTAATACTGGAACCAAGCGTACGCACCAGCGCCGATAATCGTCATGATCGTGATCGTCCACGACCCGTCTCCCATGAAATAGGCGATTAGCCAGCCCAGACCCCCGATCAAGACGAGGAAAACGAGCAGGATGACGACAGTGTTCCGCTTGTTCGCGGCAATGGCGTTGTACATCGAGGGCTAGAACTGAACCTTCGGGGGCTCGGCAATTGCCTCGGGGTTGTCCACCTCAAAGAAGTCGCGCTGGCTAAACCCGAGCTGCTTCGCCCACGCGTTGTTGGGGAAGACAAGAATCATCGTGTTGAATTCGCGTACGCCACCGTTGTAGAAGCGACGAGAGGCCTGGATCTTGTTTTCGGTGTCAACGAGTTCGGCCTGCAGCTGCTGGAAGTTCTCGCTCGCCTTCAGATCCGGATAGGCCTCCGCGACGGCGAAAATCGACTTGAGTGCCGTCTGCATCATGCCCTCGGCAGCTGCGGCCTCGGCCGGTCCGCTCGCGTTCGCGGTTGCGGCACGAGCCTTGGTGACGTTCTCAAACACTGCCTTTTCGTGCTTGGCATAACCCTTGACCGCTTCGATCAGGTTCGGGATGAGGTCAGCGCGGCGCTTGAGCTGAACCGTGATGTCACTCCACGCTTCATCGACGCGAACATTGAGAGTGACGAGGCCGTTGTAAGTCGACCAGAGATAGAGCCCCGCAACGATGGCGAGACCGGCGATGACCAGAAGGACGAGTTGTGTTGTATCCATGCGAATACTCTACGGGCGCGGTGCCATGAGAAAAAGACCCTTTCCCCCACGGCGAAATTTCTCAATTTTACACATTTCTGTAAATACAACTAGACTGTTTCTAGAATGACGCGACGCTTTACACGTGAGCAAATCGATGTCCACCCGGCGCGCGGTTGCGCTTCTCAAAAGGAATGGATGGGTAATTCTGAGGACTCGCGGTAGCCACACTGTTTGGAAGTCACGCCGAGGTGCGCTTTTTACTCTGCCCGATGGCCACCGCGAAATCAGTCCCGGAGTTGTCAGAAATCTTATGAAAATTGTGGAGGAGTCCGATGGCTAAATTCATCGTCGAGGTTTACCGTGACGGAAAATGGTGGATGGCAGACATTGCCAAGCTCGACCTACTGACCCAGGCTCGCCGGCTCGCAGACATCGAGCACGCTGCGCGCGAGGCGATTGCCGTGACGCTCGATGTGGATTCTCGCGACTGCGAAATTGAGATCCGAATGCGACCGATTTCTGAGATAGATGTGGACACAATGCGGGCAGAGATTCGCCGTGTTCATGAGGCGGCATCCGTCCTCGAGCGCGAGGCGACAGTGAAGTCAAAGGAACTCACTCAACGCCTCGCCCAAGCCGGAGTGCCATTACGCGACATCGGCACAATCATCGGTTTCTCGCACCAACGCGCCCACCAATTGCTCGAACGCTGAGTTGTCATGAATTGCGTCGGGCCGAGTTCACAGATTCGAAGTGACTCCAGTGCCCCAACAGGGATTCGAACCCTGACTGTAACGATTTTAAGTCGTTTGCCTCTGCCGGTTGGGCTATTGGGGCTCCGCCACTAGCTGGCTATTTGGCGGGGCGGGATGCGTAAGCCTGGAAGTACGACTGCGGGTGTTCACGTAACGAGAGCGTGGTTGTGTCGCGTCCTACGAGGAACTGCATGATCCATCCTCCGACGACACGGAACTTTCGCTCCCACATCGGCATCGCGAGACCGTGATAACCGCGGTGCATGAGCCAC
>CAIRWJ010000106.1 GCA_903882245.1 uncultured Microbacteriaceae bacterium
GGTCAAACGCGAAGACTCACGTCGTCTCGGGCATGCTGCTGGACAACCCCGCCGATGTCAGATTTTCCCCGGTGGTGTATCGGCGATCTTTTGGAGACGGTTCGAGACAGACGAGCGAGAGTCCTGGTGACACCTGGCGGGAACTCGGCCAGCCACCGTGGACACGAACACTGACGAGCCACTCGTACGACGAGGTGGGAGACGTTCGAGTTCGGCTCGTCGTCTGGTACTCGGCGGCATTTCGTTTCGGTTCTCAACGCTGGCGACGGCTTGCTGGACTCGTGAAGGTGCGGGCGAATGACCTCACCGTCAGTGTTCTCTCGGCCGACACGGTGCTCGTCGATCGGCCGTGTTCGCGGGGGGCAATCGGATGCCCCGAGGGGTGAATCAAGGAAACACATAGGTGCCTTTGGGAAATTCTTAGGAAAAGCGTCCATTCTTGAGGGTATGGAAAACGAGAACGTCCCTATCCCCAAACCCCGCGCCCCTCGAGTTCGTAAACCTGCCGTCGTGGTCGAGGCACCGCCCGTCGCAGAGCAGGGGCCGACTCGCGTGCAGCGTCGACCATTCCTTGTGGGTGACATGCCGGTCAAAACGGCCGCTGGAATTGCGGTCGTCGCCGGATTGATTGGTGGCGGTGTGGGGGTTGCCATCGCCGGCTTGACCGGGTCGACTTTTCGAACCGTCGTGCAACCTCAAGTTGTCACCATCAACGGGTCATCGGACACCAGTGTGGCCACCGCCGTCGCGTCAAAGGCGCTGCCGTCCGTCGTGACCATCGAAGTGTCGGGTCCCTCCGCTGCTGGATCGGGTTCTGGTGTCATCTATTCCGAGAACGGATACATCATCACCAATAGCCATGTCGCAACCCTTGGAGGCGCGGAACAGAAAGCGACGATTCGGGTGACACTGAGCGATGGGCGCTTGTTCCCGGCAACCGTCGTCGGTACGGACCCAATTCTTGACATCGCCGTCATCAAAATCAACGCGACCGGACTCATCCCCGTCGTCTTCGGTGATGCTGATTCAATCACGGTGGGAAGTGAGGTGATTGCGATCGGAGCGCCCCTCGGACTTCAGAACACGGTCACGGACGGTGTCGTTTCGGCGCTCAACCGATCCATCACCATTTCGAACAAGGGCAACGGGTTCAACTTCGATCTCCCGGGGAACGAGCAGTCAGCTCTTGCCCAAGATCTTTCCCTGCCCGTCATCCAAACGGACGCCTCGATCAACCCAGGAAACTCGGGTGGAGCTCTTCTTAACACCCGCGGAGAACTCGTCGGAATCAACGTCGCAATCGCGAGTAGCGGTTCGTCGTCCGGTTCGATCGGTGTGGGTTTTGCGCTACCGGCGACACTCGTCAAACGCGTCGCGACAGATCTCATCGATTTCGGTTCGGCTCAACACGGTCGAATCGGCGCGATGGTGAGTGCCGTCGGCACGGCAAACGGTGTGATTGGTGCCATCATTCGTGACGTTGATCCGGGCTCACCGGCCGAAGCAGCGGGGATGGAAAAGGGAGATGTTGTCACTATGTTCAACGGGGTCCCTATCCGAGACGAGATTGACATCACCGCTCAGGTTCGTTCGCTTCGTCCGGGCGATGTCGCGACATTCACCTATGTTCGTGGCGGGGTTTCCCTCGAAGGATCGGTGACAGTGGGCTCGCTCGAGTAGAGGTCGCGCGTACAATATTTGCATGACCTCTGAGAGCGATTCCCCCGGCTCAATTGACGTGCTTGACCGCGAACTTGAGGAACTCCTCGAGAACGATGTCACGGACGATGGTGACCACGACAAGATCTCTCACTATGTCCAAAAGGACAAGATTGTCGAATCCGCCGTGACGGGAAAGCCTGTTCGCGCACTGTGCGGCAAGAAGTGGTTGCCGAATTCAAACCCGGATCGATTCCCGATTTGCCCGACCTGTAAAGAGATCTACGAGCGATTGCGAGACGAGTAGCCGTTATGGCGGAATCGACCGCGCTGTTCACCGACCGATACGAACTGACCATGATCGACGCAGCGATGCGCGAGGGTCGCGCGGAGCGTCGGTGTGTGTTCGAGGTTTTTTCGCGCCGACTTCACGCCGGTCGCCGGTATGGAGTGTTCGCGGGCGTTGGCCGCCTGATCGAGGCCATTGAGTCGTTCCGATTCGACGACGAGATCGTGAGTTGGCTCTCGTCCGAAAAAGTGGTGTCGGCCGAAACCCTCGAGTATCTGTCGACCTATCGATTCTCGGGGGACATTCGCGGGTATCGAGAGGGCGAACTGTTTTTCCCCGGTTCACCCGTGCTCGAAGTCGAGGGCACGTTCGCCGAAGCAGTGATTCTCGAAACGATCATCTTGTCCATCCTGAATTATGACAGCGCCGTCGCTACGGCCGCCTCGCGAATGGCGACGGCAGCTGACGGCAAACCGCTAATCGAAATGGGTTCACGTCGCACGTCTGAAGGGAGTGGCGTCGCGGCAGCGCGCGCAGCATTTATCTCTGGTTTTGCCGCGACCTCGAACCTCGAAGCGGGTCGAACCTGGGGGATCCCCACCCGCGGAACATCGGCGCACTCCTTCACGCTGTTGCATGACTCGGAGGAGGAGGCCTTTCGCGCCCAAGTCGAGGCATTCGGGACCGACACCACGCTA
>CAIRWJ010000107.1 GCA_903882245.1 uncultured Microbacteriaceae bacterium
ACCTTCATTTATGCCGGACTGAAAAAGCACCCGGGCGCGTTTCTCAAGAACTCGCTCTTCCCGTCCGGTGTGCCGAAGGCGTTCTATATCGTCGTCACTCCGATCGAATTGCTCTCGACGTTCGTTCTTCGCCCCGTCACGCTGACGCTGCGACTCCTCATGAACATGATCGTCGGCCACCTTCTCCTCGTTTTGCTCTTCTCGGCGACGCACTTTTTCGTCCTCGGTGTCGGCCAATGGTACGGATATGTTGGTGGTGCGGGAACACTCGCGTTCGGCATCGCTTTTTCACTCTTTGAAATCTTGGTCGCTGTTCTTCAGGCCTACGTTTTCACACTCTTGACCGCTGTCTACCTCCAGCTCGCGCTGGCGGAAGAACACTAACCACAACGACCCATCCGGGTCACAACGGAAGGAAACACCATGGTTCTCGCAGAGATCACGGGAAACATCGCAACCGTCGGCTACGGTCTCGCAGCCATCGGACCGGCAATCGGCGTGGGTATCGTCGTCGGTAAGACCATCGAGTCGGTTGCACGCCAGCCCGAACTACAGGGTCGCCTTACGGTCCTCATGTACATCGGTATCGCGTTCACCGAGGCGCTCGCCTTCGTCGGTATCGCAACCGGCTTCATCTTCGTTTAGTCACGAAAAGGAATCGACATGCTGCACGCATTCGTGTGGGCGTCGGAATCGACTGAATCGGTCCCGAACCCGCTCATCCCGGCGATTTATGACATCGTCTGGTCGATTGTTCCGTTCGCGATCGTGCTGTTCATGTTCTGGAAGGTCATCCTCCCGAACATGCAAAAGACGCTCGATGCTCGCGCGGAGAAAATTGAAGGTGGAATCGCCCTCGCCGAATCGGCACAGCAGGAAGCGGCGGTGGCACTCGAAAAGTACAATGCCCTTCTTCAGGAGGCTCGCGCCGAGGCCGCTGACATCAAAGACAAGGCTCGTGCAGAGGGTGCACTCATCCTCGCTGAATTGAAGGACCAAGCATCGGATGCTGCTGAGGCAATCACCGCCAAAGCGCAACAGCAGATAGAGGCCGAACGCCTCGCTGCGATCCAGTCGCTTCGTTCAGAGGTCGGTCAGCTCGCTCTCGAACTCGCTGGTCGGGTCATCGGCGAACAGGTGAAGGACGCCAAGGCGTCATCTGCTGTCGTCGACCGTTACCTCGCTGACGTCGAAAAGAACGAGAAGAGCAAGTAATGGGCAGTGCATCACGCGTCGCCTTGACTTCGGCGAAAGCCGCGGTCGCGAAGGCCAATGGATTGAGTGTTGCGGCAGGCGCCGCGATTCTGTCCGTTGGTCGCGCCATCGGGGAAACCCCGGCGTTGCGTGCCGCACTCGCAAATCCCGTTGCTAGCGCCACTGCCAAAGGCGTGCTTGTCGACGGCGTCGTCGGCAAACTCGACGCCACCGCGACATCTCTCCTTCACTCCATCGTCGGTGTTCGCTGGTCGTCCGCTGACGAGATGCTCGCCGGAATCGAAGAAGTCGGAATTCGCGTCATCGCCGCGGGTTCCACTAACGCGATCGAATCAGAACTCTTCACCATCGCTCAAGCGGTTTCCGCAAACCCCGAACTCGAACTGGCGCTCAGCGCCAAGCGGGGCGGGGCCGAGGCAAAGCGGTCTCTTGCGGGAGCCGTGCTCAAAGGCGCAAGCGACGCGACGACAGAAATCGTGCGGCACCTCGTGAGCCAACCTCGCGGTCGACGCATTCGTGCGCTGCTCACCGAAGCCCAAAACATCGCCGCCGACCAACAGGGTCGCGGGGTGGCAGTTGTGACCGTCGCTCACCCGCTTGACACGGCGCAGCGTGAACGCATCTCGACGGTGCTTCGCACCCGTTTTGGACGCGATCACCACATCGATGAAATCATCGACGATTCAATCGTCGGCGGCTTCACTGTCCAGGTCGGAAACGACACCATTGACGCGAGCATCCGTTCGCGCCTCACAGAACTCTCCTCGAAACTCGCG
>CAIRWJ010000108.1 GCA_903882245.1 uncultured Microbacteriaceae bacterium
CCCGACGTCTCGGGACTTCCGCTGTAAAGCTCATCGATTTCCGCCGAAAAGTCGGCAACAATCACATGACGCTTGATGCTCATCTTCGGAGTCAAGTGACCACTGTCTTCTGTGAACTCGGTCGGCAATATCACGAACTTCCGAATCGATTCGGCACGCGAGACCTTCGCGTTCGCCCGATCGATAGCGCTCTGGATTTCGGCAAGTACCGCGGGGTGGTTCCGCGCTTCGTCGACCGCCATGTCAGGGTCCAATTTGTTGTTGCGAAGCCACGGCCCGAGCATTTCCGGATCGAGAGTGATCAGCGCAGCGATGAATGGTTTCTTGTCGCCGACCACCACGCACTGTCCAATGAGCGGGTTGGCTCGAATCGGGTCCTCGAGCGTCGCCGGAGCAACATTCTTTCCACCGGCGGTGACGATGATTTCCTTGATTCGTCCCGTGATCCAGAGGTAGCCGTCGTCGTCGAGTGCGCCAATGTCACCAGTCTTGTACCACCCGTCGACGAAAGATTCGGACGTTGCCTTTTTGTTGTTCCAGTACCCGGCGAAAACGTTAACACCCTTCACGAGAACCTCACCGTCCTTCGCGATGCGCACCGAAATTCCAGGAAGAACCGGGCCTACGCTTCCGATTTTGAACTTCTGAGGAACGTTGATTGTGACGGGTGCGGTGGTTTCCGTCAGGCCATACCCTTCAAGGATCTTCATTCCGAGCGCCCGATAGTAGTGACCAAGACGAAGTCCAAGAGGAGCCGATCCGCTGACGGCATAAACGACACGACCACCCATCGCTGCGCGGAGCTTCGAGAGCACGAGTCGGTCGAGGACCGCAAACTTCACTCTAAGACCGAGTGGGACGCGTCCCGCATCTAGTGCTTTCGAATAGGCGATTGCCGTAGAGGTTGCGAGTCGGAAAATGGAGCCTTTACCGCCCGCTTCGGCTTTTTGTTCGGCCGAGTTGTAGACCTTTTCAAATACGCGAGGGACGGCAAGGAGGAAAGTAGGGCGGAAGCTTTGAAGCGAAGGCAACAACAGTTTGGTGTCCGCCTGGTGCCCAACTCGGACGCCCGCGTGGATGGCGAGCATGCTCACTACCCGCGCGAAGATATGAGCCGCAGTGATGAACAGCAGGGTCGACGCCTCGGTGTTGACCACCATGCTCATTTCTTTGGCTGAGTTTCGAATGGTGTCCACAAAATTTGCGTGCGTGATGACGCAGCCCTTGGGCGCACCGGTAGAGCCGGAGGTATAGAGAAGGGTCGCGATATCTGACCCCTTCGCAAGGTTGCGGCGACGTTCGATTTCTTTATCGGTGACGTCAGCACCGGAAGTGCTCAGTTTCTCTAAATCACCGAGGTCAAGACGCCAGGTCGACCCTATTCCCGGGACATCGGCGCGAATTTCGTCAAATCGTGAAAACATCTCTGCGGTTTCGGTGATCATGGACGTTGCGCCGGAGTCCGCGAGAACGTAGGCGATCTGACTGGGGGAGGACGTCTCGTAAACCGGAACCAAAATCGCCCCCGCGTAGGCAATCGCCATGTCAATGAGAGTCCATTCGAATCGGACCTTGCACATAATTCCGACCTTGTCGCCTGGCTGCAGGCCGGCGGCGACAAATCCCTTTGCCAGCGCGATTACCCGCTCTCGGAAGTCCGCTGTCGTCACGGGATCCCAGCCACCGTCTGTGCGGGGCACAGAGAATAACTCATGCTGCGGCGTTTCGTGGAAACGAACCTCGAGAAGATCGCTGACCGTTGCATTGGGATCATGTTTCACAATGGCGGCCAAAGTTGTTTCGTTCACCGGATCTCCTTCGACGCGGAAGTTTTGATTAGCCTACCTATGCCAGACGTACTCACAAAGTTTCGCGGGCAACCTCGTCGTGGCTATGCTGAACCCGTGTTCTATTGGATTGTAAAAAATCTTGTCCTCGGACCGATTCTGCTTCGGGTCTTTCGACCATGGCTAAAAGGTACCGAAAACGTTCCCGTTTCAGGGTCGGCGATTCTCGCCAGCAACCATCTGTCTTTCATCGATTCGGTCTTTCTGCCGCTCGTGTTGCGTCGACCCGTCGTGTTCCTCGCCAAATCGGAATATTTCACCGGACGTGGCATCAAGGGATGGCTCGTTCGTCAATTCTTTTTGGCGTCAGGCCAACTTCCCATCGACAGATCCGGCGGCAAGGCTAGTGAGGACGCACTGAACACGGGAATCAACGTGCTTTCGCAAGGAAAACTTCTGGGGATTTATCCCGAGGGAACGCGCAGCCCCGATGGACGTTTGTATCGAGGTCGAACCGGAATTGCCCGAATGGCCCTTGAGTCCGGAGTCCTGGTTATCCCGGTCGCAATGATTGATACCGACAAAGTCATGCCAATTGGGTCGAAGATTCCCAAGGTGCAGCGCATTGGCGTTGTGTTTGGTCGCCCACTCGACTTTTCACGCTTTGAGGGATATGCAAACGATCGTTTTGTCCTTCGTGCAATCGCTGATGAAATCATGCACGAGATTGTGGGCATTTCTGGTCAGGAGTACGTTGACGAGTATGCGAGTACTCGCCGTGCTCGACAGTCCGTTTCCTAGAGTTCGGTAGGCTGGAGTCCTTTACTGCGATAGGACGATTGTGACGGAACCGATTGTAAACGTAGCCCCCGGGGTATTGGAGGGGCTCGACGCGTGGCGTGGCTTGCCAATCAACCAGCAGCCGACGTGGGGAAACCCCGAGGAATTGGCGCGGGTCACCTCGGAACTGTCAAAACTACCTCCTCTTGTTTTCGCAGGTGAAGTCGATCAGCTCACGGATCGCCTTGCTCGAGTTGCGAGTGGCAAGGCGTTTTTGTTGCAGGGTGGTGACTGCGCAGAAACATTTGACAGCGCGACCGCGGACAAAATTCGCAATCGCGTGAAGACGATTTTGCAGATGGCCGTCGTTCTCACGTACGGTGCGTCAATGCCAATCGTCAAAATGGGACGCATGGCCGGTCAGTTCGCCAAACCGCGCTCGAGCGACACCGAAACTCGCGACGGCGTGACGCTTCCGGCGTATCGCGGTGACATTGTCAACGGGTACGACTTCACCCCCGAATCCCGCGAAGCAGACCCCAACAGAATCATGCGCGGATATCACACGGCGGCTTCGACGCTGAACCTCATCCGCGCCTTCACGCAAGGTGGTTTCGCTGACCTTCGAGAGGTGCACTCGTGGAACAAGGGTTTCGCCGAGAACCCCGCCAACAAGCGTTACGAGACCCTGGCAAAAGACATCGATCGAGCAATCAAATTCATGGCGGCAGCGGGTGCCGATTTTGATTCGCTCAAGCGTGTCGAGTTTTACGCGTCCCACGAGGGTCTGCTGATGGATTATGAACGACCGATGACGCGGATCGATTCGCGCACCGGGAATCCCTACAACACGTCCGCACACTTTGTGTGGGTTGGCGAGCGAACGCGCGAACTTAACGGGGCGCACATTGATTTCTTCTCACGCATCTCAAACCCCATCGGCGTCAAGTTGGGCCCGTCGACCACCCCTGACATGGTTCGACAGTTGATTGACGTACTGGACCCGAAACGAATCCCCGGTCGATTGACCTTTATTACACGAATGGGAGCGGGTGTCATTCGCGACGCGCTTCCCCCATTGTTGGAGGCAGTCAAGGGAACCGACGCCCTTCCGGTGTGGGTCACGGATCCGATGCACGGCAATGGAATCACAACTCCGAACGGGTACAAGACTCGCCGTTTTGACGATGTAGTAAACGAGGTCACGGGATTCTTCGAGGCTCATCGAGCCGTCGGCACGTTCCCCGGGGGCATCCACGTCGAACTGACCGGTGATGATGTCACCGAGTGTTTGGGCGGTTCGGAAATGATTGATGAAGCAACCCTTGCCTCGCGCTACGAATCGTTGTGTGACCCCCGGCTCAACCACACACAGTCGCTTGAACTTGCCTTCCTCGTCGCCGAGGAACTTGCCGTTATCGCATGACGCCCATCGCGCCGGCAATCGTTTCTGGTTTGTTCACCGGACTAGCTCTCATTGTTGCTATCGGCGCTCAAAATGCGTTCGTTTTGCGCCAAGGATTGTCGGGAAAGTTTGTGTTTCCTGTCGCCATGGTTTCGGCATTCCTGGATGCCACTCTGATCGTCCTCGGCGTCGCTGGCCTCGGTGCGCTTCTCGAATCTGTGCCCTTCCTTTTGGGGCTCGTGCGCTGGTTGGGGGCGGGTTACCTCGTGTGGTTCGGAATCGCGTCGTTGAGAAAAGCGAATTCGGGCCAATCAATGGATGTGTCGGGACAGGGTCCGAGCACGATTCGAACAGTCATTATTGCGACAGCGACCTTTTCTCTCCTTAACCCGCACGTCTATCTCGACACGGTGGTGTTCCTCGGTGCTCTCGCGGCGCAGTTCGGAGACAACCGCTGGTGGTTCGCGCTCGGTGCATCCGTGGCCAGCATCACATGGTTCTTTGGCCTCGCGTACGGCGCAAAAGCGCTCTCGCCCTATGTCAAGAATCCGAAATTCTGGCGAATTTTGGACACTGTCATCGCGCTTATCATGTTTGCATTGGCGCTTGGGCTCATCCTCATGCCACTCGGGGACTGAATTTAGATTTTTCCCTGAAGCGTGATTGCGGCGCCCTTTGGCGCTTCGGTTCCCTCACTCGGATCTGTTGAGATGGCTTCAGCCCAACTTTGGTCCCAGAGTTTTTTGGGGATTTCCGTCAGTACGGTAACGGAAAAGCCGAGATTCTCGAGCAACGCCTTTGCGGCAGCAATCGTCATCCCCGAGACGCCTGGCACTGCAACGAGTTCCGGCCCTTTCGAGACGACGAGCGAGACAGAACCACCGGGATGAATAATGCCACCGGCCGCGACCACCGCAATGACCGTGCCGGCGGAGAAGGTCGAGGAGAACTCCTCGGTTGCGCGTCCGCTGACCGTGAGGTCAACCTCCTCGAGAGCGGCGGTTGCTTGCGCGACAGTCAAGCCACTGACGGACGGAACCCTTCCCGCCGATTCGATGAGCAGAACGGAGTCGCCCGAAAAAAAGGTGTCCCCGACAGTGATTGCGGACCCGTCAGCACGTGATGCGGCGAGGACCTCACCCGCGGGGATGGTCTTGTCGAACTCCTTCGAGGTGTTGACCACTCCGATTCCCAACTTCGCAAGTTGAGCGGAAAAGTCGACGATGGTGATGTTGTCGAAGCTGGGGAACGCAATCGGCTCGAGTCCCAGTGAGACAACGAGGTGAACTTCGGTTCCCTTCGGCATTCCCGAGGTGATTTCAGGTGAAGTGCCGATGACCATGCCCTCGGGGATCTCAGGGTGGTATTCCTCGGAAACGGGGTCAACGACCACGAAGCCAGCTGTCGTCAAACTGATCGTGGCGTCCTCCACCGACATTCCGGCGACGACGGCACTGGCGGCGAGTGACCCCGGCCCGGACTGGAACCACCACACTGAACCGCCACCCCCGACAATCACAATTAATGAGATGAGGAGTGAGAGCACTCGGAAGCTTCGACCACGTGCTCGGATCGGCACCCGCGCGTCAGAATCGAAAGGTCCATCAGTCGCGGCGACCGAGGTAATTGTCGGTAGTGCACGTTGGGTCTCGCGGGAGTCCTCGATCTGTGCCGACGATGTCGGGGAATCGATGATCCGTGTTGCTGCGTCGTCAGGTTGGGCCAGTGCACGCGTGAGCGCGTCGAGCATCGATCGGGCGTCCTTGGGCCGATCCGACGGTTTCTTTTGGGTCGCCCATTGAATGATGTCATCGACGGCGCGACTCACGGTGGGGTTTGATTCAGCCGCGAACGGCATCGGCTGTTGAGCGTGTTGAACCGCGACCTGCATCGGAGTCTCTCCGGTGAATGGTTGCTTGCCCGTCAACATTTCGTACAACATGATGCCAACGGAATACAGGTCACTTCGGTTGTCCGCCTGACTGCGCGTCAACAACTCTGGGGCGATGTAGGCGACGGTTCCGAGAAGGGACTTCCCGGTATCCGTCGCATTGGTCACGGGTCGCGCAAGTCCGAAATCACCAATCTTGATGCGGCCATCATTGACGAGGATGACGTTCTCAGGCTTGACGTCGCGGTGCAAAATACCTTCGCGATGAGCCACCGAAAGGGCTTGAAGAACTGCCTGCGTAATGTCGAGCGATTGTTCAATAGTGAGCGTTCCGTAATCGTTGAGCAAATCACGCAAGGTCATCCCCGGCAGATATTCCATGACGAGGTACAGGGTGTCATCGACATGACCCTGGTCAAAGACCGACATGATGTTCGGGTGCGCGAGGCGGGCGGTGTGCCGTGCCTCTCGAATAAACTTCACGGCGTAGTCACCATCATCCGTGAGGTGATCATGCATGATTTTGATGGCAACTTGACGCTCGAGGCGTGTGTCCTCCGCGAGATACACCTTCGCCATTCCGCCACGAGCGATGCGAGACTCAATCCGGTAGCGACCATCGAGCACAGTTCCGACCAGTCGGTCGTTCGATTCAGCGCTCATATCGTCCAGTGTATGTCTGGGTTAAGTTGGTTACGCGTTGACGTGGGTGAAACATTAGGTCAGTTCGAAAAGCCAGTTCCATGCGCTGACTTCCCACTTGGCGTATTCCCCGGGGAAGGCGCTGATTTGCACGGCTTGCGCAGCGTCGGTAACTGACATGTGTTGCCATTGATCTACGTCGAGCAGCCCATTCGTCTCGCCCGGTGTGGGCGAGGTGGGTCCTCCAAAAAACGCGCGCGCCGCGTAACGTGGGTCTCTGATTTGGCTTTCCGTACCCCAGCCCGACGAGGGACGTTGTTGAAAGAGCCCGACTGAATCTCGATCGCCATAGTCGAGGTTTCGCAAATGTGATTCCTGTGCGGCGGTGGCGAGAGCGATCACAATTCCGTAGTTGGGGATGCCGAGTTCGCGCCCGACCTGAATGATAATTCGGGCATTCGTGGCCATTTCCGCCGACAACGCCGTGACGACACCGCCGTCCGCTACCTGGCCGAGATCATCGGCACGAATTCCCGACTCGAGCATCGGGCTTTCCGCGAGGAGTGGAAGAGACCCCTTGGGTTCGCCGACCGGTTTCCGTTGTTTTTTGCTCACAACGAGTTCTTGACCTTCGTGAACAGCCGTCTGCCACGATAGGCCGTTCAGGGCGAGCAGGGCGGCCGTCGGTATGCCGTGCATCTCGGCGATCGATTTCAGACTTTCTCCCGCCCGCACAATGTGGGACGATTGACCCAACACGCTGGTGGCGTCCATCAGTTCTTGGGGAGTTGGCTCTGGGGGAGCCGGGGGTTGTTGGGTCGGATCGAGTTCGGTGACGGTGGTTGCTCCCGCAACCCACGACGCTGCGATGATGGGCAACGCGCTCGCGGCTACAGTAAGGATGCTCGTGCGGCGAGCCCGCCTCGATGCCGCAGAAAACTGAGGTGCGAGACCTTCGAATATCGGAGATGCCGAATCTGACGGAATATTGTCGACCATTTCGGATCCCCCTTCCTCCTTTATTCTCGGGGGAGGGAGGCCTAAAACTCGTCAGGCGCGGGAGGTGTGTCTTGTCACACGCTCCGGACAGTGATCGCCTCAACAAGGGAACCGAGTTCCTTGGCAACCGATGCATCAACGCCCATTTCGGTGAGCGCGCGAAGTGATCGTTCCCGGGAACGGGTGATGAGGTCTTCGGTTTGGGCGACCGCCCCCGTTGCGTGAAGAGTCGATCTCAGCATTTCGATCTGCGCCGGCTCGAGGCGAGGGTCTCCGACAAGCTCATCGAGGACCGTGAGTGTCGCAGGATCTGCGTTTTGCCTCGCGATGGCGAGCATCACCGTCCGTTTGCCCTCGCGAAGGTCGTCACCTGCCGGCTTTCCAGTCATTTCTTCGTCACCAAAAACTCCGAGCATGTCGTCGCGCAGTTGAAAAGCAAAACCGAGTGGTAGCGCAAAACCTCTCATCGCCGATATTAAGTTAGGCGCCGCACCGCCGAGGATTGCACCGAGAATCAGAGGCGCTTCGACGCTGTACTTAGCCGATTTGTAGATCACCACGCGCTGCGCGCGATCTACCGATTCCTCATGGGGAATCGTGCGCCACGCGACGGAATCGTGGTTGTCAAGAAACTGCCCGGCCGTCACGTCGGAACGCATCGTTCGAAGCTCGTCGCGGTAGGCCCGGCTGACGCTGGAGTCCAGACCAATTACCGCCCCGAGGAATTGGTCGTCCGCCCACGACAACAATAGATCTCCGAGCAAGATGGCGCTGGAAGCGCCGTAGTTTGTCGGTGATCCAAAGAACCGACCGTCGATGTGGTGTCTTTCGAATTGGCGGTGGGCGGTAGTCACGCCGCGCCTCGTATCGCTGTTGTCGATGATGTCATCGTGAACCAGAGCCGCAGCGTGAAACAGTTCCAGTCCGGTTGCAAGATCCACGACCCGGTGTTGTTCTTCATGTTGGTCAGGGTCGACAGAGACATCGCCAAAAGTCACAGCCGCACGCCAGCCCCAATAGGCAAGGCGAGCGCGAAATCGCTTGCCGCCGTGAAGGAACGATTCGGATACCGTGGTGAGGGCATCGGCGTCCGTCGCAATTTCGGAGATTTCACGATGCGATTGCGCGACGACTTCTCGCAGATTTTCGGCAACGCGGTCAATGAAAGATAATGGGGAACTCACGGTTCCACACTAGCGAAGCACGCTTTACACTGTTAACAAGTGAAGGAGTGAATATGGCCTTTTCCGATGAAGAACGCCGGGTACTCGAAGAGATGGAGCGACAGCTCTCTGGCTCGAATGCCGACGTCGTTAATCCCTCAACTCGCCGTGCGAACCCGACCTTAATCACAATCGGCGTGCTCGTAATTGTGGCGGGCGTCGGCGTATTGCTCGCTGGCGTGGTGCTGCAGCTTCCGTTGATTGGCGTTGCAGGATTTGGCGTGATGATGGTGGGAGCGACGTTGACGATGAATCGTCGCGGTGAGGTTCGCCCGGCATCGAAGCCTCGGTCGGGATCCAAGCTCGCAGACCGCTGGGAACGCCGCCTTGACGGCGAGCTCTAAGGACTAGCACTCTCATCAAACCCGGCTGTGGCCGGGTTTTTTGTTGCGCCTGAAAAACGGTTGTGCGACACGAAATGTGCAAATTTTGACTCAAAGTGGAGCATAGTGGGGTAAAGTGGAGTAAAGTGGAGCGAATCACAACTTTGGAGAAACAGGGAAGGAGGCAACCATGTTGCTCGGAACGTATGAACCAAAACTCGACGACAAGGGACGCGTCATCCTGCCTGCCAAGTTTCGTGATGAACTCGCTGGCGGCATCGTTCTCACCCGTGGTCAAGAACGGTGCATATACGTGTTCCCACGTGCAACTTTTCAGGGACTACTTGAATCCGCGTCGTCAGCACCCATTTCGAGCAAAGTCGCTCGCGACTACTCGCGTTTGTTGTTGTCAGGCGGAAGTGACGAGACGCCAGACAAACAGAACCGAGTCATGATTCCCGGACAACTTCGCGAGTACGCCGGACTTGGCCGAGACCTGGTGGTGATCGGCGTCGGCAGTCGCGCCGAGATCTGGGCTGCCGATGCATGGGCAACTTATTACGCCGAGAAGGAACAGGCGTACAGCGACACCGAGGAGGAGGTGATTCCGGGACTCTTTTAGCGCGATGATGCGACTCCCCGCCGCCCCTGAAGTACTTCCCCACGGCAGGCAGCGGATGGGAATCGGATCATCGCGAACACCGGAATACTATGAACACTCCGACACACACCCCCGTCCTTCTCGATGAGTGCCTCGATGCGCTTGCTCCGGTTCTCTCGGACGACAATTCAGTTGTTGTCGACGGAACTCTCGGGCTCGGTGGACACAGTGAAGCAATCCTCAATCGCTTTGCTCATGCGACGGTGGTGGGTATTGATCGAGACACGGCCGCACTTCGGCTCGCCAATGAGCGACTCTCCGTCTTTGGACCGCGGTTTATCGGGGTTCACTCCACGTACGACCACATCGCCGAAGCACTAGCGACCGCTAACCGAACATCCGCGAACGGCATTTTGCTCGATCTCGGAATTTCATCCATGCAGATTGATGAATCCGACCGTGGCTTTGCTTATGCGGTTGACGCACCCCTCGACATGCGTATGGACCAAACAACTGGACAGACGGCCGCCGACATTCTTCGCGAATATGACGAAGGCAATCTCATTCGAATTTTCCGGGATTTTGGCGAAGAGAAGTTGGCGCCCCGTTACGCCCGGGCCATCGTTGCCGAACGGCGCGAAAGCCCGATTGTTCGCAGTGAACACTTGGTTCGAATCTTGAACGACGCCACGCCTTATGCACTCAAGAATTCTGGGCACCCTGCGAAACGAGTTTTCCAAGCGTTGCGCATCGAAGTCAACGGTGAACTCTCCATCCTTCGACTCGCAATCGACAACGCGCTGTCTGCTCTCGCGGTCGGTGGACGCCTTCTCGTCTTGTCTTATCACTCCCTGGAGGATCGCATCGTCAAGGTCGCGTTTGCCGCGGCCAGTACCTCAACCGCGCCACACTCTTTACCTGTCGTTCCCGTCGCGCTTCGCGCCGGGTATCGATTGGTGTTTTCTGGAGCACGAAACGCCAGTGCGGACGAGATTTCCCGAAATTCACGCGCTGCCTCCGTCAAATTTCGCGCGATCGAACGATTGGAAACGGCCGCATGAGCACGCTGATCCACCCCTCTTACTCAGCGCAATACGCGGTGAGGCGCCCAATGACATCGGTAAGTTCTCAAACTGCACCCCGTCTTCGGCCAGTTTCGTCAGTTCGTGCCCTACCCACGCTGACGACAGCCGCAAAGATTCGCGCAATTTTCTCCGGTCGTAACGTCACCATCATCGTTGTGTCCATCGTGCTCCTGATTGTTGGACGGCTCGTGCTGTCCGTTGCAATCGATGCAAACGCTTACGCCATAGCCGCCAAGGCTCAAGAAAGCCAAAATTTGGGACGCGACGCACAACTCATCGGAGAGCAACTCAATGTGCTCAATTCACCACAACACCTGTCTTCCGTGGCTCAAGGCCTCGGGATGATCTCCAACGCACGACCCGCCTATCTCAGAATCAGTGATGGCAAAGTGTGGGGGAACCCATACGTGGGCGGGCAGGGTTCGATTGACCGAACGACCATCGCCAACTCTTTAGAGTCAGCACTTATCTCTAAGTCGACCATGCGTGGCGTGGCATCGGTTGAGGGGGTATCTGGTGGGGCAGAATCGGTGAAGTCGACCACGACTGTGACTTCGACGTCAGGAATCCCTGCGCCGAATACTCACTGAAACTGACCGAGGAGGAGCGGACGGGATGCATCGTTCCTCAGAGTTTTCGCGGCGGGTTGGCTTTCTGCTGGGATCTGTTTTCGTAGTGGCAGCCTTCTTCGTCGGGCGATTAATCGTCATTCAGGTCGTTGACGCGGACAAGCTCAACGGTGAAGCCGAGACCCACCGAACCATCTCACGCGTTCTCTATGGAGTGCGAGGCGATGTTGTCGATGCGAACGGAATCGTCCTCGCCTCGACTGTCGACCGATATGACATCACGGCGTCACCTCAATACACAGTTGATTTCCTCAGAGACGATGCGACAGTCACCGTCGAGCAGGCCCTGACCGAAATTGCTGAGATAACTGATACCAAGGTTGCGGCACTGCGCGCGGCAATCACACAAGATCCAACTGCCGACTTCGCCTATCTCGTCAAGGGCGTGACCATAGACGTGCTGCGCCAGATCCAAGCGCTTGGGGTCCCGTGGGTCTATAACGACCTTCGCCCGACGCGAACCTATCCACGTGGTGCCGTCGGCGGCAACCTCGTCGGTTTTATGGGAACGGATGGCCCACTCGCGGGTATCGAGCTCTCTAAGGACTCGTGTTTGGCGGCAACGGATGGCGTGCTGACTTATGCCAAGGGACGCGATGGAATTCGCATTCCTGGGTCAACTCTCGAGCAAATCTCGCCCGTAGACGGCGGGACGATTCACCTCACGATTGATTCAGATCTTCAGTGGTTTTCTCAAAAAGTGGTGAGTGCTCGCGGGAAGGAACTAGGGGCGGCCTGGGCCACTGCGCTCATTGTTCGAATCGAAGATGGTCACATTCTGGCCGCCGCTGACTGGCCCAGCGTCGATCCAAACAAC
>CAIRWJ010000109.1 GCA_903882245.1 uncultured Microbacteriaceae bacterium
GCGATATGCACCGCCGGAATGACGTTCGCGGATGGTGACGGATACATCCCCCCGCCAGACGTCGACGTGTGGATCGCGGTTCTCGTCACCGCGGTGTTCGCGACCGCGCTCGCCTTTCTTCTTCAAACCTGGGCGCAGTCGAAAATGGACGCCTCGCGCGTCGCAATCATTCTCACGGCCGAGGTGCCGTGGGCAGCGGGTCTTTCTGTCGCAGTAGGGCAAGAAACTCTTGCCGTGCGCACCATCATCGGCGGATGCATCATGATTGCGGCGATGCTGATTGCGGAATGGCCTTCTCGCCGAAAGCCCAAAAAAGGTGAAATCATTCCCGTGCACCCTCTCGGACACTTCGAATAGCCGTCGGCGAATCAGCTATTCGATTACACCAAACCGTTTCTTCCACGCCAATATGCGGCTAACTTTGTCAATCAAGTCGTCGCGGGTTAGCCCGTCCGGAGAGATTCGTGTAACCACGCGCTCCACGATGTCCGAGGGGCCGCTGCAGATTAACGCGACATCCACCCCCGCATCGAGAGACGCGAGCACCGCCTCGCCCGGGCGATGATTGACTCCGACAAGCGCGGCATTCATTGAGAGCGAGTCGGTGATAATCAGACCGTCTGGGCCGATTTGATCTCGAAGAATCGCGAGCGCTTTCGGCGAGCGACTCGCCGGAACTCCGCGTTCCGTCAACCCTTTTGATTCCAGGTGTCCAACCATCACTGCGGTGAAGCCCGCTGCGATCGCTCGATCGAACGGGACGAGGTCGGATTTCTGGAGTTGATCATAGGCCGGAATGATGCCGGGTGAATAGTGAGTATCGGTCGCGCGCCCGTGGCCAGGCCAATGCTTGATGACGGGCGCGACCCCGACTGATTCGAGTCCCGCCGCCCAGGCAATCGCTGAACGCGCGGCACCCGACGGAGTGGACGAGAACGCTCGCGATTGGCTTCCGATGAAGTGTCCAGGGATGTTGAGGTCAGCGACGGGCGCCAAGGCCATGTCGACGCCGAGTTCCTTCATGGCCTTCCCGTACTTCGCCGCAGTACGGGTGACTTCGGGATCAGACCAGGTTCCCATTGTTTCCGCTGATTGAAGTGGGTAAATCACATCGGCGAGACGTTGGACAGCCCCACCTTCCTCGTCACTCGCGATCAAGGGAGCAACATGGTCACCCGAGCGCTCAACCAATTTGGTGATTTGTTGCGCAAAATTGTTCGGCGCGACACCGCCGAGGAACACAACTCCGCCGAGACCTTTACGAACTGCTTGCGATAAGGCGCCGATGTTAGACACCGGCGCACATTCAAAGATTGTCTGGGCGACAAGTTGTCGGTCGGTCCACGTGGTGGGGTCGCCGGCGGCGTATGGGCGTCCATCATCATTTGGAGCAATCGTCGCAGTGGGAATCGGCGTCGGTAGTTCCGCCAACTCACCGTTCAACGAGTCATTGCCAGACGATAGACCGCAACCGCTCACCGCGAAAATTGCGGCGACCGCAACGAAGGTCGTCACTCTTCGAATATGTCGGCTCATGTGGCACGACACTATCAGTCGAGGCTTCTCGTTACCCGAATCGTCCGTGAACATAGTCGAGCGTGCGGGGGTCCTGAGGAACCGAGAACATGAGTTCAGTGGGGCCTGCTTCGACGATTCCGCCTGGAGTTCCAGCTTCCGCGAGGAAGAACGCGCAATCATCCGATACGCGCTGTGCCTGCTGCATGTTGTGCGTGACGATAACGACGGTCACTTCGGTCGAGAGCTCTTGAATCGTCTGCTCAATGCGGCGCGTCGACGTGGGGTCGAGAGCCGAACAAGGCTCGTCCATCAAGAGGACCGACGGGCGAACGGCGAGCGAGCGAGCGATACACAAACGCTGCTGCTGACCGCCCGAGAGGCTTCCTCCGGCGTTGCGAAGTCGATCCTTGACCTCGTTCCACAGCCCGGACTTGGAGAGGGTCTCTTCAACGAGGTCGTCTGCTTCACTTCCCGAAATCTTGCGGCCAGTCAGAGTCAGTCCCGACAACACATTGTCCCGGATACTCATTGCGGGGAACGGGTTCGGCTTCTGAAACACCATCCCAATCTGGCGACGAACGTCGGTGATCTTGATTCCGTCGTCGTAGATATCGGCTTCGTTGAGGCGAACTTCGCCGGCGAGCGAGGCGCTCGGAACGAGTTCGTGCATGCGGTTGAGCGTGCGAAGGAACGTCGATTTGCCGCAACCCGACGGGCCAATCAGGGCTGTGACCTTCCCTGCCTCCATCGTGAGGTTGACTTTTTCGAGGACCTTGTGGTCGCCGAACCAACACGAAATGTCGACCGCAGTGAGGGTCGCAGGAGCATGCAAGTCTGTGTCGAAAGCAGCAATGGTAGACATAATCGATTTCTTTTCTAGTACAGGTTAGGGAAAAGGACAACAACTTGTTCGGCAAGGGCAATACCTACTGCGAGCAGCGTAGGAACGGCTACCACCCAGGTCTGAAGGCGACCCCAGTGGCGCATTCCGACGAGAGCGAGAAACACGAGACCGATTCCGAGCTCGAGGATTAGCAGCAACGGCAGCCAACCGCTGTCGTCACTGCCGAGGAGTGTTTCTGCGGGCGTCAATGATGCCGCGTACAACACGGGTAACGCGGTTTCTTTCGGGAAGCTGATGAGGCTTGCGTCGACCCGAATGACGTTGTCGGGGAAGAACGGAAAACCCGTCGTCGAGACGAGGGTGAGCGTCCCCGGCGCGGTTGACGGAGCCTTGGGCGGGGAGTCGCCTTTACGAACACCACTGATGCGGTACAAGACTTTACCCTGGCCCGTCGTCACTCGAATCGTGTTTCCTGCGCGAAGTTGGTCAAGTCCACCGAATGGGCCGCCATAAAGCGATTGACGACCGTAAATCACCGAAGCACCGCGTTGACCGGGCAGAACCGTATCGCGACGGTGCCCCGGCGCGGAAAGCATTACTCGTGAGGTTGAACCTTCGTCGACCACGGCCGTCATGTTCAGCGCGGGAATATTCATGATCGCGACAGGGGTGCCAATCGGGTAGAGGTTCCCCGTGGCATCCATCTGGCCAACAGGCGCCGAACCGTTCGCGAGTGTGCTGCGGAATTCCTCCATTTGCACGATTTGCTCACGGGCGTAGCGGAGGGGTGAAACGAGGGCGACGTCGGCGATGAAACCCGTCAACATGACACCAAGAAGGGTGAGGGTTGTTCCGGACAGCAGCATCGACTGCTTAGGGGTTGGCTGAGCCACCACCTGGTCGAGCAGAGCCGGTCGACCGTCTTTCAGTGCTGCGAGACGAGCGGCGGCGGCGAAAACACGCTCGTTGATTTTGCGTCGTCCTCGCTTGAAAAGGGTGGCGACCCCCGCCCCCGCCGAAGCGAGGACGGAGGTCACCGAGGTGTTGCGGTTCGTCAAGTGATTGATTCTACTTGACGGACCAGGTTACGATCTTCGAGGAAGTGACGAAGTTATTGCTACCGTTGTACTGGACGTACACCTTGACACTGCCCTTCTTTGTCTGCGCGGTCAGATCCGTGATGGTGACGGTTCCGCCGGAGAGTGTCCCGGTTCCCAAAATATCTCCGGTAGCGGTCGTCTTACGGAGCGTGACCGTGCCGGTGGGGGTACCTCCAGCAGAGGTAACCGTGACTCTCGCCCTGCCGAGAGTATTGACATTTCCAGTAATCGTCGCCGAAACAGTGGTCGCGTCACGGACAACCGACTTCGTTACGAGAC
>CAIRWJ010000110.1 GCA_903882245.1 uncultured Microbacteriaceae bacterium
ACCAGCCTCATAGACAGTGATGTCAGCGTTTTCGTCGAGTCGGCGCAGTCGCGTGGCGGCCGACATCCCGCCGGCAACGCCTCCTACGATGACTACTTTCATGATTCGTTCACTTTACGCAAGGGACGTGAACGATTTTTCGACCGCCACGCGGTTTTCCTTATCCTTCAGTTCGATGGCGGCAAACTCGAAGTGATTCTCCCCTCTTCCGCATCACATTTGGCGTCACCGCCTGTGCGCCCGAGAATGTAGACATGAGTTCCGTCACCGCCGTCATCGATGTCCGCACCCCCGAAGAGTTCGCCACCGGCCACCTCGACGGTGCAATCAACATCGATTGGCAGGGCGCCACATTCTTCGACGAAATTGCGCCGTTCGATCCCGCCGGCACGTACATCATCTATTGCCGATCGGGCAACCGCGCCGGCCAGGCTATCGACGCACTGAGTGACATGGGTTTCGTCAATCTGACGAACGCCGGCAGCGTGAATGACGCCGCCGCCGTCACCAGTCTGCCCATCGTCCCGTAGCAACGACCTCTCGAACCTGCGTTTCTCGCGCGGGCGCTTGTAGTCTGTGACTATGAGCACACAACAGAACGCCGGCGAAATCCGAAACATCAAAGGCATCCGTCGAATCGCGGTATGGACTGTCGTTATCGCGCTCGTCATCACCGCACTGATTGGCATTTACACCATCGTGTCGGGCGAACTCGGCGAGACCCAAAGCAAGGTCATGCTCACGACGCTCGCTGTTGCGGCCTTCTCGGTACTCGCGCTCTGCCACCTCGCCATCGTCGAACGCGACGTCAAGGCCGTTGGCTGGATTGGAATCGGAATGAGCGCTCTTGCGCTCGTCACCGCCGCATTTCTCATTTGGTGGGATTTCGGGGACTACATGTATCAACCCAGCGGTGTTTACATGAACATCACGAAAACGTTCGCAATTTCGGGGCTCGTCGCGCTGTCGTTGGCGCACGCCAATCTGATGCTGCTTCTGCAAACTGCGCCACTTCGGTGGATTCGATCGTCGCTCTCGGTCGCCCTGATTCTCATAGCAATCGTTCCGACACTTGTCATCCCCATCATCCTCACTGACGGAAATTTCCCGCCGCCGTCGTTCCAAGATGTGTACTGGCGATTCTTCGCCGTGATTCTGATCCTCGATGCGCTGTGCACCATCGCGCTCCCTGTCGCAACGCTCATCGTTCGCGGCCAGAACAAGCAGGGCGCTCCCGCCCCTGTAATTGCGGCTTCCTCGTCGAAAGCCGTGACCCTCACGCTCACGGGCGTCGCAGCGGCCTGGGTGAACTCACAGGCCCTCGCGTCATCCCAAACGGCAGAGCAGGTCGTCACCTCGTTGATCGCGGTTGCGCGCAAGAAGTAACATGACCGGTTCGTCTGTGAGATCCGCCGTTGTCGTCGACGACGAACCCTTGATTTGCAGCATCATCGCTGAAATCTTGGAGGGCGAGGGATGGGTGGTCACGCAGGCGCAGGACGCGCTAGCGGCAATCACGGCCGTTAAAGCGACATCCGCCGCGCTGGTCATCGCCGATATTGACCTTGGAATGGGGCCGACGGGCATCGACGTCGTTCAACGCGCCCGCGCCGACAACCCGTCAATTGGTGTCGTTTTCATCACGAACCTCGCCGATCCACGCATCACGGGCAAGGGATGGAACACGATTCCCAAAGACGCCTCGTACATCGTCAAGACGGAAATCAGTTCGACCACGGCGTTACGCGCAGCGGTCACGGAGGCACTCGATGTTCGAACGTCGGGCTATCGGCCGTTGATTGCCGAAACCGCCACGCAATCGTTGTCAAACACCCAGATCGGCGTTCTCAAATTGGTTTCGGAAGGCCTGACCAATGATGAAATCGCAAATTCCCGCGCAACCACCGTTCGTGCCGTCGAGCGATTGTTGTTAAGGATGATGATCGCGGCCAACATTGCGCCCGGTCCTAGCGCTCGTGTTCAACTCGCCCGACTTTACTGGGATCAGCTCAATGGTCGATAAATCCGACCAGCACGAATACGTTCCCCGGCCTCGTGACTTCGTCGACATCCTCGGAACAGGTTGGCCTTTTCGCGCCGTCACCATCGTCCCCTTCGCCGCGGTCACGCTATTACCCACGACAGCGTCTGAAGTGGGGCGCTTGACCGTGCAATCGCTCCCCGTTGCCTTCGGTGTTGCGGTGTTCTCGGTATCCGTGGTGGTCAGCCTCATACTTCTCGTCCGCATTGTTCTCCCCGCCAAGTGGCGCCAATCCAGCACTATTGTGGTCGGTGCGCTGCTCGTTGCGGGAGCCCTGCGAGGAACAATTGTGTCGGCCGTTATCGATCCGACTGGACTGGAAACTAACTCACACCTCATTTCACGTATTTTCCTTGGAGCGCTCAGCCTGCCACCCGTGCTGTCACTCGTTTCACTCGTTGTCAGTCGCGTGGTGACAGCGCGCGAGAAATCCATTTCGACACGTGCCGATATTTCGGCGACCGAACGGACGCGCGACCGCATCCTCAGTGAAGTGAGCACTAGCAACGAACGATTGCGTAATGAGGTGGATGGAACACTTGGCCCAGCGATTTCGGTTCTTGTTGACGACATACAGAGCGGTCGAATTGCACGGTCGCGGCTTGCCGACAAAATTGACGCATTCGCCACTGACATCGTCCGCCCGCTCAGCCACACGCTGGCCACGGTGGGATCGGCATCCACAGCAAAGCGTGGTGCAGCGATAAGTGCTTTAGCGTTACCCGCGCGTCCCGCTATTCGGGATCAAATCAACGCGACCTTTTCCGGCCTCGGTGTTTTTCTGGGATCGGGTACCGTACTTCTCGACTTGCTCCCCCTCGCCAACGGCTTTATGGCCGCGCTCATTTCGGGGCTGTCTGTCTATGGAATCGTTCGACTCCTCGGCGTGATAGTCGGTAGTCGACAATCCCCAGTTGCGGTCACTGGAATTATCATCGCCAGCACCCATGCATTGGCCTGGATTCCGCCCCATCTCATCAACCAAGCCCTGGTTTATCCTGCCGAGCTTGAATTTCAACCGTGGCTCATTAGTAGCATCGCCATGCCGCTGTTAGGTCTTTTGTATCAACTCATCATTCTCGGGGCGTATTCGAGCCGTGCGGAACTCGCCCGGCTTGATGGCGCGCGTGTTGACATGTTGATTCAGTTGTCCGAAGCACGTCGGCGCGCATGGTTGCGCCAACGACACTTGACACACACGTTGCACTCAACCGTTCAGTCTCGCGTGCTTGCCGAGGCGCGTCTCGTTCGATCTGGGTCAGGAAAAATCTCTGAGGTGGAACGCGACCAAGCAATCGATGTAGTGACGTCAGCGCTGGGGTTTGTCATGACCGAGCCGGAGGATTCCGCCGACGCAGTGGGGGCAATACGTCAATTGGTGGATTTTTGGGCGGGGATGTGTTCTGTCACCCTCGAATTGGATCCAGCGGTGGGAGAGTACGCTCTGGCTGACGACGATTTCTCCCGCGCGCTGCAGATCGTTTCGCTCGAAATGATTTCCAACGCAATTCGCCATGGGCACGCAACTGAGATCGCAATGACGATAGTGCGTTCAAGTCCCGAGACCGTGACAGTGACCGCCACAAACAACGGGACACGTGTGGCCGCCGGCTATCACGCTGGCTTGGGTGTTGCGCTTTACGACGAATTGGCTGTCGCGTGGTCGCTCAGCAACGGTAAACGAGTCACCGTGACGGCGGTGCTTGCCGCGCGCAAAATGAAGACGAAGTCGCGAGCGATTTAGACTGGTTCCACGACAGGAAGAGATTCATGGCAACCGTAGAATTCGACAAAAGCGCTTTCGAAGCTGCAATCGTCGCGGAAGACTCGTTCGTACTTGTCGACTTTTGGGCGGAGTGGTGCGGGCCGTGCAGGTAGTTCGGTCCGATCTATGAACGCGTCAGTGACAAACATCCCGACATCACCTTTGCAAAGGTCGACACCGAGCAGGAACAAGAGTTGTCGGCAATGGCCGGAATCAAGTCAATTCCGACGCTCATGATGTTCCGCGACGGAATCTTGCTGTTCAATCAGGCCGGCGCTGCGCCGGAATCGGCGCTCGAAGACATCATCGCGCAGGCTCGCAATCTGGACATGAATGCCATTCGCGCAGAACTTGCCGCGACTGCTACGTCAGCGGAGCCCGACCCCGGAACAGACGCCTGACCTTCGCCTTGATGGTTGTGGCGGGCTTCTCGTTGTAAATCCCAGCGAAGTCCTGGCCCGACATTTTCTGAATTTCGATCATGATGGCATCCGTGGCGTCGCGTCGTGCTTTGCCGCTCGACGCCTCTCCGTAGCTCGAGAGGTCCATCGGTTGGCCGTATTCAATGCGCAACTTGGCAAAGCGGATGCCCTTGGTTCCGACCGGCTGAATCTTGTCGGTACCGGTCAACGCAACCGGTACGACGGGGACGCGGGCGGTCAGGGCGAGCCACGCAACACCCGTCTTGCCTCGATACAAGCGCCCATCAAGCGACCGCGTCCCTTCCGGGTACATCGCGAAAGATTCACCATCGACGAGTCGAGCGAGACCAGAATCCAAGGCGTCCTGGGCGGCCGAGGCGGAACGACGGTTGACGGGTATCGCATCGATCGCCTCAAAAAATCTCTTGGATAACCAGCCTTTGAACCCCTTGCCCGTGAAGTACTCTTCCTTTGCCAGAAAGGAAACGGGTCGGCGGGACAAGAGCGTGATGATGACGGAATCGAAAAAGGACAGATGGTTGCTCGCGAGAATCACGCCGCCCTTTGCCGGCATGTTGCCCCGTCCGACAATCGTGGCGGCGAAAAGGATACGGATGAGTGGCGGGAACAGCACGCGCGTGATGAATTTGATCACGGACGCGGCCTTCGTTGAGGTCGTTGAAGAACTCGGGCGGGCACACCCACGGCGGTTCGGTTCGCCGGTACATCAATGAGGACGACAGCACCGGCGCCAATCAAGGCGTTATCTCCTATGGTGATCGGCCCAAGAAGTATTGCTCCCGCACCGATGGCGACACCGTTTCCCAGTGTTGGATGCCGGCGACCGTTCTTTACGTCGCCCTGCCCGCCGAGCGTTACACCGTGGTAAAAGGTGCAGTCGTTGCCGATGACGGCGGTTTCGCCGATGACGACACCGGCGGCGTGTGTACCGGTGTGGCGCGGCAGTCCTTCGAGAATCTGCGCATATTTCATGATCTTGATCGCCACCGGATCCTGTTTCGCCGCGCGTTTGAAGTCGGGGTTATCTTCCAGCG
>CAIRWJ010000111.1 GCA_903882245.1 uncultured Microbacteriaceae bacterium
GGTGAGCGGTTACCTCTTCGAGTTCGCGAACGGCTTGGAGGTCATGAATCGAACCACGGACGGCAATCGCGCGCGTCGACGGGGGGAATCCCAAAGCGCGTCGTTCCCGCAGTTCCGTCTCGACGATTGTCTCCCACTGGTTTGTCGCGAAGAGACTGGCAAAAGCTCCCTCGACGTTAGCCAGCACCACGGGAGCGTCGTTCGCCGCGAGGCTGGCCGCATGGCCCCACCAACGCAGACAATTCTCGGAGGTCCGCAGCCCGGGACGTTGTAGTTCTTTGTCCCCGTCGACGATGAGGACCGCCTCGTATCCGCCAGCGACGATTGGCTCCGCACCACGGGTCGCAATGACGAGCGAAGGGCGGCGCGGAACTTCGAGCGCGCGGTGTTCGCCGTCAGCGACCACGACCGGTACGCCGGGAAACGCTCGGCCCAGTTCATCGGCAGTACGCACGGAACCGACACCGGACCACGCCGTTTCGCGCCCAGAACAGTGCGAGCACTTCACGCCGATGGGTGCACGTCCACACACTCGACACAGCACCGTTCCGTCGCGAGTTCCCGACAGCAACGATCGACACGTTCCGCATCGATGGGGCGTTCTGCAGTCGGCACACACAACCTGCGGGGTGAACCCGGGGCGCGACACCTGCACCAGTACCGGACCACGCTCCAATGCGTCGCGCAACACGCGCCATCCACTGGTGGGGATGCGGGCGCGCGACGCAAAACCATCGTCAGTGACGTCGTTGGCCAACATGACCGTTGCCCTCGACGGAGATTCCGTAGGGGGCTCGACAAATCCGAGTTCGACGAAGCGCGCCGATTCGACTGACGGCGTGATCGACGCGAACACGAGTCGGCCGCCCTCGAGGGAATTACGAACGACGGCGGCATCTCTCGCGTGTACGTAGGGGGTGTGCGGCTCCTCAAGAAGCGGATCGGATTCGTCGACGATGACAAGTAGCTCGAGGTCAATGACAGGTGCGTAGACAGCGGCCCGTGTTCCGATGACTACCCGCGCATCTCCCGAGAGGATGTCGAGGTAGCGCCCGTAACGTTCGGATGGCGTTCCCGAAGAATCGACGGTGACGTGGGATACGTCTTCAAGCGCGCGACTAAGGAGTGCGAGGTCGCGCCAGTCGGGTACAACGACAATCACTCCGGCTTCGGCAACCCTGACGAGGTCTGCTATCTGGCTGAGCGATCGGAGGGTTGGTCCCTGAGTCGTTTCGGTGACGCCCGCATCAAGACTCATAACCGTTCGAATCGACGGCCGCGGGGTTGGCATCGCGCGCGCCACAAATGAACGCCCCTTCTCTATTCGAACGCCACGTTTGGGGATTGCACCGCGCAACACGTCCGCCGCGCCGCCGCCGTTACGGTCGGCGACACTTCGCGCGAGAGCCCACAGGGCGGGCGTGAGCACCGGCACGCTGCCGCTTGCCGACTCGATTTCGGTCAGAGTTATTCCCGAGGTCGACTTTTCCGAGATGTCGACGACGTACGCATCGATACGACGGGAGCCACCTTTACCCAACGGCACTCGAACCCTGCTCCCGACGACCACCTCATCTGACAGTTGCTCTGGAATTAGATAATCGAGTAGACGGTCAAGTCGCGGAACGGGTGACTCAACTAGTACATGGGCGACTCGTCGCGACACAGTTACCCGATTTCGGCAAGAGCGGCGCGAATGGCGTCAACGCGGTCGAGACGCTCCCACGTAAAATTGTTCCCTTCGCGACCGAAGTGACCGTAGGTTGACGTCTCGCGGAAGTTACGATTGAGCAGGTCCAAGTCGCGGATGATAGCGGCTGGACGCAGATCGAAAACAGATTCGAGAACGCGTTGAATCGTCTCAAGCGGCACGGTTTCGGTGCCAAACGTTTCGACATATAGACCGATTGGTTCTGCGACTCCAATCGCGTAAGCGACCTGCACCTCGAGCCGATCGGCGAGACCCGCCGCGACAGCGTTCTTTGCGACCCAACGCATGGCATACGCTCCCGAACGGTCAACCTTTGACGGGTCTTTTCCAGAGAACGCCCCGCCGCCGTGACGAGAAGCGCCACCGTAGGTGTCCACAATGATCTTGCGACCGGTCAAGCCAGCGTCGCTACCCGGTCCACCGTGCTCAAACGAGCCCGAGGGGTTGATGAAATAGGACACAGTCGTCATGTCGAGACCCGAGCCTTCAAAAACCGGATCGATAACGTGTTCCCGGATGTCCGCGCCAATTCGTTCCTGTGAGATGGGGAGTCCATCGATGTTTGGCGCATGTTGTGAAGAGACCACGATGGTGCTGACGCTTCGCGGCACCTGTCCGTCGTACCCGATAGTCACCTGGGTTTTCCCATCCGGCCGAAGGTAACCGAGAATGCCCTCTTTACGAACATGCTCAAGTCGTTCTGCGAGACGGTGCGCGTAGAAGATCGGTGCGGGCATTAGCACGGGCGTTTCGTTGCACGCGTATCCAAACATCAGCCCTTGGTCTCCGGCCCCGAGTTCGTCGCCATTGTCGACGGCACTGCTTATCTCGGGCGACTGCTCGACAATCGACAACATGATTCCGCAGGTTCGTCCATCGAAATCGACGTCGGCGGAATCGTAACCGATATCAAGAATCACATCACGGACGACCCGGTCAATATCAACGTAGCCTTCAGTACGTACTTCCCCGGCGACATGGATGAGGCCACCGGACGCGAGGCATTCAACGGCGACTCGTGAGTTACGGTCATGGGCGAGAATGGCGTCAAGAATGGCGTCCGACAATTGGTCGCACAACTTGTCCGGATGACCGCTCGTGACGGACTCACTGGTGAAAAGACGGAGGGTCATAGAGACACCGGAGCTACTTAGTGTTATCGAGCTCGACGAGTCCCTCGTTGATTTCACGCATTGCGATGGTAAGCGGCTTCTCATCAACCGAGAACTCGACGAGGGGTCCGGCCGTGGTGACGGTACCTTCCGCACGCTCGACATAATAATCGTTGATCTCGCGGGCTCGCTTCGAGGCGACGATTACGAGCTGGTACTTGGAATCGACCTTCTCAAGGAGTTCGTCAATGGGAGGGTCAATGATGCCCTTGCTCGTGTTCATAGTTCGCCTTCCGACCTAGTTGTCTGTCATCAAGTCTACGACGGCTTCCGCTGCCGCATCGACATCGTCGTTGATAACTGTGACGTCGAATTCGGATTGAGCATCGAATTCAACCTTCGCGGTCTCGAGTCGACGGGTCTGCTCTTCTGGACTCTCGGTTCCTCGAGTCTGCAATCTGCGAACAAGTTCATCCCACGACGGTGGGAGAAGAAAAACAAGAATCGCTTCTGGCATCGCCTGTTTTACCTGGCGTGCCCCCTGAATATCGATTTCGAGGATAATGCTCGAGCCGCTTTCGAGTGCAGCCACTATCGGACCGCGCGGAGTCCCATAGCGATGCTGTCCGTGCACAACAGCCCATTCCAGCATCTGTCTAGTTTCGACGAGGCGGTCGAACTCATCATCGCTGACGAAGCGGTAATGCTCACCGTCCACTTCGCCTGGACGTGGGGCGCGTGTCGTCGCGGAGACAGAGAATTTGACGCCCGGGTGGCGCTCCCTAATCCGCGAGACAACAGTTCCCTTACCGACGGCGGTCGGTCCCGCTACGACAACAAGCCGACCGCGTTGCGTAGCATTGCTGTCGGGTGTCTGTCGTTCGTGCAGCCACACCCTCAGCGCTTCCGTCTGACGTGCTCCCAACGCCCCCAGCCGTTTCCGTGGAGAAATCTCCAGGACGTCAAGGATTCTAGGGATTTTGATGAGCCCGATTCCGCTGATACTTCCAAGAAACTCTGTAATCCGCAGACCGGCTGCAGGTGAATCGGGGTCTCGCCACGCCTCGCGCGCGACCGAGAGCGGGGTTCTCGCACAGGTCTGAATCGCTCGCTTCACGGCCGCCCGTGCTCGCCGTCGCTCGACAGCAATGAGTGAGGCTTCCCTGGGGTCTCGCATTAGAGTCCCAATTCTTGCAGGTAATGATCGATTGCACGTGGCATGTTCGCGAGACCTTCTCGGACGACACTTCGACTTACCGACGGAATGACCCGCTTCGTCGCTCCTCCGAAAATGGTCGAGATATCGGCCAATGACGCGCCTTGCGCACCAAAACCCGGTGCCAGCACGAGCAACCCGTCGAGATCGGCCGCGGTCAAGCCGCTGTCAGCGAGACCGCGTGTCGCACCAACCACGACGCCTACTGTGTTGGTTCCACCCGATCGTTCACGCGCAAAACGCGCAACGAGTGCAGGCAACGTAGCGCCCGCGATTGACGCACGTTGCACATGACCGGCATCGGGGTTCGACGTTGCGCTGAGCACGAAAACAGTCGACCCTGTGGTCTCTGCCAGCGAGAAAACGGGCTCAAGCGCGTCAAAGCCCAGATAGGGACTCACAGTCAGAGCATCGCTCTGTAGCGGGCCGGTTCCCAGCCACGCGTCCGCATATCCGTGCATCGTTGACCCGATATCACCGCGCTTCGCATCAGCGATGACCGCGAGACCGCCCTCACGTGCTTCTCGGATCACAATTTCCAAGACGCCAAATCCACGTGAACCAAAACGCTCGAAGTACGCGACTTGAGGTTTCACGATTCCCACTCGTGGCGTCGCGGCAGCGACAACTGCTCGTGCAAATTCCAGGGCTCCCTCGGTGTTATCGGGCAGCCCCGCCGCCTTAAGTGCATCGGAGCTCGGGTCGATACCGACGCAGAGCGGTCCGGCCGACTCGACGATCGAGTCAAACCGCGCGCCGAGGCCCGTCACCACGAGGCTCGATCCATGGCATATTCCTGTAGCGAACGAACGTTGATGGGCTCACTAGACGATTCGATTGCTGCGACCGCGGCGGACACCTGGGCGATGGTCGTCACAAGCGCTTTATCGGCGGCCACTGCTTCCCGCCGGATTTCCATTCCATCAGCGCGGGCGCTTCGACCGGACGGGGTGTTGATTATGAGATCGACCGATCCCGAGCGAATCAGGTCAATTATCGATTCTTCTCCTGCGTTGGCCTCGTAGTGTTTGCGAACGGTCGTCACGGGGACACCATTGCGGGCGAGAATAACCGCGGTACCTTCGGTTGCCAGCACGGTGAAACCCAGTTGCGCGAGCCGTTGCATGGGAAGAACTATGGACCGCTTGTCGCGGTCGGCGACGGACACGAAAACCGTGCCGCTCGTCGGCAAGCCACCGTAGGCAGCGTCTTGGCTCTTTCGAAAAGCGAGGGGGAAGTTTCGGTCGATTCCCATGACCTCGCCGGTAGACCGCATCTCGGGTCCTAAGACGGCGTCAACCACACGACCTTCGACCGTGCGGAATCGTTTGAACGGTAGGACCGCCTCTTTCACCGCCACCGGTGCTGAACGGGATACGACAGAGCCGTCGTTCTCGGGCAGATGTCCCTCGAGAACGAGCTCGGCGATAGTGCGTCCGACCATAATCAACGACGCGGCTTTGGCTAGTTGCGTGCCCATCGCCTTCGAAACGAACGGGACCGTGCGGCTTGCCCGCGGGTTGGCTTCCAGAACGTAGAGAACTCCGGCTGACACTGCGAACTGGACGTTGAGCAATCCGCGAACACCGATTCCGACGGCAATCAGTTTCGTCGCCGCAGTCACCTGATCTATCACCCCACGCCCTAGGGTGACCGGTGGCAGCGTGCACGCCGAATCGCCGGAGTGGACTCCCGCTTCTTCGATGTGCTCCATGATGCCGCCGATGTATAATCGCTCACCGTCGTAGAGTGCGTCGACATCGATTTCGATCGCATCGTCGAGGAATCGATCGACAAGGAGTGGCGCGTTGGTTCCGATGATGGACGATTCGGCGATCCGTTCGAAATAGTCTCGAATCGATTCCGCGTCGTAGATGATTTCCATTCCGCGACCACCGAGAACATACGACGGACGCACTAACACTGGGTACCCGACATCGTGAGCGACAGTGATGGCCGACTCCACATCGAACGCGACACCGTTGCGCGGTGCAATAAGGCCGCAGGAAACGAGTACCTCGGCGAAGCGACCGCGTTCTTCTGCGATATCGATTGCATCAGGGCTCGTCCCCAAAATCGTCACGCCATTGCGCTCCAACCCGTGAGCAAGCCCCAGCGCGGTCTGACCGCCCAATTGAACGACTGCACCAAGTATGGTCCCACTCGCGCTCTCAGCTTCGATGACCGCGAGAACATCCTCCAGCGTGAGCGGTTCGAAATAGAGACGGTCACTGGTGTCGTAGTCGGTTGAGACCGTTTCTGGGTTGCAGTTGATCATGATGGTTTCATAGCCCGCGTCGGACAGTGCAAACGACGCATGAACACAGGAATAGTCGAACTCGATCCCCTGGCCGATGCGGTTTGGGCCAGACCCGATGATGATCACTTTCGTCCGGTCTGACGGGATGACCTCTGTCTCGGTGTCGTACGACGAGTAATGGTAGGGCGTCAACGCAGGGAACTCGCCCGCGCACGTGTCTACCGTCTTGAACACGGGGCGGATGTCGTGTTCCAGTCGGAACGCCCGCACCTCGTCTTCGGAAGTTTCCCAAATGTCGGCGAGTTGAACATCACTGAAGCCGTGATTCTTTGCCGTGCGAATCGCGTCTGCCGTCATGGACCCAGCGGACAATTCTGACGCAACCTCGTTGATCAGCACTATTTGGTCGAGGAACCACGGATCAATCGCGGTTGCCTCGAACGCCTGCTCAGA
>CAIRWJ010000112.1 GCA_903882245.1 uncultured Microbacteriaceae bacterium
AAACCTCAGAGGTAGAGGCCTGAAGAACAGGGATGCTCAATCTACGAGCCAAGTCGAGCGAATTGATCGCGCCCAAGATTGAGGTCTTTGTTGTGCGCGTTGGATGCAGCTGATACTGAATTGGCGAAGCGGGACACGCGAGGTTAAAGATTCCATCCACGTCAACATCGAAAGGGGCGGCGACGTCCCATTCGAGAATTTCAAACTCGCCAAGCGACCCAAGGCCCCGGATATTGTCACGTGACCCCGTCGAAAAATCATCCAGCGCGATAACGGAATGCCCGGATTGGAGCAGGCGTTCACATAGATGGGAACCTAGAAATCCTCCTCCGCCCGTGACCAAAAATCGCATATACGCAGACTATCTGTTTTTGTTCTGGCCGAAGTTAACTGCCATGTAGCGAGTCGGCGCGCTCGCCGCACTCCGAAGTTTCGGCAGCGTCAAAAATTCGTTCGAATGACGTACGTCTTCCGCACCGTCTCGTGAATCGTCCAGGTTCCCGACCAACCTGCGGGAGTGACGAACACGCTTCCCGGGCCGAGCTCGCAGGTCTGCCCTTCATCTGTGGTAATTGTCGCTGCGCCAAACAAAATCTGGGCGACCTCGTCATAACCGTCTCGTGTCGCCGTGAACGTACCGGGCGAACACTCCCACACTCCCAACTGGACACGCCCATCGGGGGATTCCCACACCGTGAGGGATGACTCGGTTTGTCCAGTCAGACTGGTTGGCTTGGGAGAGGCGACAGGGAGCGTTAACGACGCTGCGTCGGCCTCGTGGATCGTCGGTACGCCGGGTGCCATGTTTCTCCTTCAGAGCCGTTAATCCATCGTGCCACGGTTGGCGTCGGAATGGCACACCCAAGCTCGAACGTCGGGTACAGAGACGGACCGGGATGAAACGAAACAATAGACTGACGACACAATGCACGTCCTCATTTTCTGCGAACAGCACCCCTTCACCCTCGGTGGCGCTCAGGTTTCGGTAAATCTTCAGGCAGAGTTCCTCGAGCGCGCAGGACACACCGTCACCTTTGTGTCTCCCGCGCTTCGCAGTGGTCCGGTCGATGACGAGCGGTATATCGACTTGCCTTCGTTCGCGGTGCCGACGGTCAAGGAATACACCTGGTTGTGGCCTCGAACGTCACACTTGACAATGATCGCCACTGCTCTAGAAAACCGACCCTCGGTTGACATCGTTCATGTTCAATCTGATTTCTGGGGAGCGGCGCTTGGCTACAGATTTGCCCATGACAACGCAATACCGATTGTGCACACGATGCATCACCGCTTAGATGTTGGTGTTGATGGCTCTATCCCGTTTCCTGGAATCTTTTACGCGATGTTGGGTCAGTGGCAAAAGTGGTCACTCGGGTCTCGTTTTGAGAAGCGACCAACCACGGCATTCGACTATCTGGCGGGATACGCGCATCACGCAGACATCGTGATTGCGCCGTCTGGCCATTTTGCACGTTTGTTGACGCACAACGACGTCACGTCACGACGTAACCCGCAAATTGCCGTTGTGCCAACCGGAGTTAACGATGATGTCCTTGACGCCGTGGCTCACACGCCGCGTATCAAACACGTGTCGCCCGTTTACGCATGGGTTGGGCGATTCTCGCCAGAGAAACGTCTCCTCGAATTTTTGGACGGAGTCGCTCGCGCCACCGCGCGATTGTCCGTTGTCATTGCGGGAGGTGGCGCGCTGGCGAAGAAGGCCAAAGCCATGGCTGGGGAAAACGTGGTGTTTCTTGGAGCGCTGCCATACGACCGTGCGATCGAAGCAATTGCCGAAGCAGATTTCCTCGTGCAGTCATCGAACGATTTCGAAACCCAAGGTATGACGGTCACGGAGGCGGTTTCGTTGGGAACGCACGTCATCCTTGTCGATGAAGAGGTTGCGAGAGACCTCCCGGCAGGCTCATACACGCTGACGACAGATCTCACCGCGGTGGCAATGGGGCGGGCGTTGGATTCGACGGCACGGAATCACGTTCCCGCTGCAGGGAAGCGAGAACTCGATCATCTCGCCGAATTTCGACAATCCCGACGAACTAAGACGATGCTAGACGTGTATCGTCGCGCCATCGCACGGTGAGCCTCAACAACTCACATGCATTACTCGACAGAATTGTCACATGACCGAGGCGAGCGACCGATTTGCGTTGTTTCATTCGCGCCGCGAAGCCCAGGCCAAAGAGCCTTTTGGCAGTCTTGCGCTGGTCTTGACTCAGTGGATTGACTCCGAACAAACAGTCTGGGGAATCCCCGGAACCTGGGCACCCAGACCAGATGGCGGGAAAGGCCTTCTACTGACCGCAGCTGTGTCCGATGGAATCACGGTGAACGACCAGGTGGTTGACGGGTCAGTTCTGATTAGCGGACCGGGCGAGGATGCGTCGACGATTCGGTTTTCGGAAACACGGAGTGGAACGATCATTGCCGAGGACGGACTCTACGGGCTACGCGTCTGGGACGCACAAAGCGAATGGGTCGTGAATTACGGCGGAATCGATGCCTATGACTACAACGGTGACTGGGTCGTCACCGGTCGTTGGAAGCCGAATCCCGTGGGAACGACACTGGATGTTGACAAGAAACTCGGGTCGAGCAAAGCCGAAGTGATTCCTGGTGAAATCGAATTCACTCACGGCGAGCACACGGTTTCTCTCGTGACGATTGGCACCGGCAAAGCGTTGCAGATCATCTTCGCTGACCACACAAACGAGTCCGAAACCTACTCCGTCGGTCGATTTCTTTTTGTCGTGCCGAACCCTGACGGGACGGTCACGATGGACTTCAACCTTGCGGTGTTGCCGCCTTGTGCGTTCTCATACAACTTCAACTGCCCGATACCTCCGAAACAGAACCGACTGCCGTTCGCCGTGAGAGCAGGCGAAAAGAACGTCATGTCGCGTGACGGATCTCTTCTGCACCACTAAATCCCGTCAGTACTCGGTCGATTGGACTTTTTATCGAGTCGCGCGCATACTTAAGTCTCCATCCGTGGTGCCGTTCGAGGGGAAGTCGTACGGCTCGAGGAGGATGGATGAACGACGCACACGGAGTGATTCATGTTCACTCGTGCCCTGTTGCGCTCGCACCGCACGTAGCATGGACTCTCGGACACATTCTGGGGTCAGAAGCTCCCGTGGATTGGGGCGACCAGCCACGCGAAGAGGGGAGCGTTTGCACGACCGTGGCGTGGTCAGGGCCGAGCGGGTCTGCCGCTCGATTTGCCTCTGCTTTGCGCGGTTGGGACCGCACCCGATTTGAAGTCTGGGAGTCCACCGCGACCAATCGAGACGGGGTTCGCTATGTCCATACGCCTAGCCTCGGCATATTCTTCACCCTGACGGATGCGGCGGGCAACGCGATGGTTGGTGAAGACAGAGTTCGATACGCAATAGAGATGGCTCGCGGCGATGCGACCGAACTGGAACACGAGTTGTCACTCGCTCTTGGCGCGGCGTGGGACGAGGAATTAGAACCTTACCGACGCAGTGTGGATCGACAGTTGCCGTCAAAACGTCAGGCGCGAGTGAGTGCTAGATCGATTTGACGACGATGACAGCGTTGTGGCCGCCAAACCCGAACGAGTTACTGATTGCGACGATCGAGTCTGGCAGAGGTCGAGGTTCAATAACGACATCAAGCGGAATCGCCTCGTCCTGATTGTCGAGGTTGAGTGTCGGCGCGGCAATCTTTTCATGCACTGAGAGCACCGTGAACATCGCCTCCAGTGCACCGGTTCCGCCCAAAAGGTGTCCTGTCGCTGATTTGGTTGCCGACACCGGGATTTCCTTGATGCGGTCACCGAATACCTTGTGAAGCGCGGTGTATTCGGCGATGTCGCCGACGGGCGTCGACGTCGCGTGAGCATTGATGTAGTTGACGTCTGCGGGGGTCACTCCAGCATCCGTAAGCGCGTCGAGAACCGCGCGAGCAGCCCCGTTGCCCTCTGGGTCGGGTGCTGTGATGTGATGCGCGTCGGATGACACCGATCCGCCCGCGATTTCGGCGTAAATCTTTGCACCGCGCGCCTCGGCGTGTTCCTTGGTCTCGAGAATCAAGACGGCAGCCCCCTCGCCGAGCACAAACCCATCGCGGTCCTTGTCGTATGGTCGCGACGCACGGGCGGGGTCATCATTGCGCGTCGACAGCGCGTGCATCGCTGCGAACGCGGCGATCGGAAGTGGGTGAATGACCGATTCGGTTCCGCCGCAAATGACGACATCGGCGATACCGGCGCGAAGGTGATCTACAGCGTTAGAAATCGACTCAGTGCCAGAAGCGCAGGCCGAGACACAGGTTCGGGCACCACCTCGCGTCTGCAGGTCCATCGAAATTGCTGCGGCTGCCGCGTTCGGCATGAGCATCGGGATCGTCATCGGAAGAACCCGACGCGGTCCCTTTTCTTTGAGCACGTCCCACGCGTCGAGAAGCGTGTTGAGGCCGCCGATTCCCGTCGCAAAATCGACGAGAACGCGTTCTTTGGGGTCGGTCGGCGCACCCGCATCAGCCCACGCTTCACGCGCGGCAATAACAGCAAGTTGAGCGGAGGGGTCAAGGCGCTTGATTTCGATACGCTCGAGAACTTCGGACGCTGGTACTTTCACTCGACCGGCAAATTTGACGGGGAGCTCATGTGTCTCGACCCATTCTTCCGTGAGAAGCCGGATGCCACTCTCGCGGCGGAGCAGCGCTTCCCAGGTGTCGCGAGCGTTCCCGCCGAGGCACGAGGTTGCGCCGATACCGGTCACAACGATGGTGGTCATCTGGTCACTCTTCCGTTTTGTGCTGGAGATACGTCAATGCGGCGGGGCGTGAACCCCGCCGCACAAATCGATCTAGGACTGGGCCGAAACGATGTAGTTCACGGCGTCATCAACCGTTTTCAGTTCGGAAACCTTGTCGTCAGGAATCTTGACGTCGAATTGTTCTTCTGCATTCACGACAATCGTCATCATCGAGATCGAATCGATGTCGAGGTCATCCGCGAAGGACTTTCCGAAGACGACGCTCTCTACGGGTACGCCCGTCTCGTCGTTGACGAGAGCGGCAAGGCCGGCGAGGACCTCATCTTTGGACTGAGCCATTATTTCTCCTTAGGTGGGTTGGTATACCGTTCACCATTTTAGGGTGTCGGCGCGAATGTGTTACGGAAGGCGGACAATTTGCGCCGCGTAAACGAGACCAGCACCAAAACCAATGATGAGCGCGTAACCACCACTCAGTCCGGGGTTTTCGGCAAGCACGCGGTGCATCGCGAGCGGAACGGACGCCGCAGAGGTGTTCCCGGTCGTCTCGATATCGCGGGCGATAACCACGCTGTCAGGCACGTTGAGTTGCTTGGCGAATTCGTTAATGATGCGCATATTCGCCTGGTGGGGGATAAAGGCAGCGAGATCAGCCGCCGAAATGCCAGCCGCGTCGAGTGCCTCTTGCGCGACTTTGGCCATTTCCCATACAGCCCAACGGAAAACCGTTTGTCCGTCTTGACGCAGAGTGGGAAACTCGCCGTCTCGGTCGTCGAATGCCTCGCGGGTTGGGCGGTCCATGCCGACTGCGTCCCATTTGCCGCCGTCAGAGCCCCAAATCGTCGGTGAGATCCCCACGCTGTCGGCCGGACCGACGATGACTGCACCTGCGCCGTCGCCCAACAGGAACGAGATGGTTCGATCGGTCGGTTTGGCGTAGTCGCTGAGTTTCTCGGCACCAATGACGAGTACATATTTCGCAGCGCCGGCTCGAACAAGGGCGTCGGCCTGTGCGATTCCATAACAGAACCCAGCGCACGCAGCCGAGACGTCATAGGCGGCGGCCGGTGTAGCACCGATGCGTTCGGCAACCAAGGCGGCCATCGATGGCGTCAAAACGTCGTTCGAGATTGTTGCAATAATGACGGCCCCAATATCGCTGGCCGGGATCTTTGCATTCGCGATGGCCTCGTTTGCCGCGGTGGTCGCAAGATCCGCGGCACTGACGGACGCGCTAGCACGTGTGCGACTAATGACACCAGTTCGCTGACGGATCCACTCATCACTCGATTCGATTGGTCCAACGATGTCGTCATTAGGAACGTTGACATCCCCACGAGCCGCCCCGACGGAAATAATCCGTGTGAAGGGAGACCCCACCGCTTGGTGAAGGGTTGGCTGGGTCATGATGCCTCCAATAGTTCGATGGCCGCGACGAGGTCGTCGGGGGATTTGACGGCGACCGTCGGGGTTCCTTTGAGACCGCGCTTGGCGAGACCGACGAGCGCTCCCGCTGGGGCGAGTTCGATAACCCCCGTGACTCCGTCGTGCACGAATGCGTCCATACACAGATCCCAGCGGACGGGGCTGCTGACTTGTTCAATGAGAAAATTCACATAGTCGGCACCACTCGACACCCGTGAACCGTCGCGGTTGGTGTAGATCGTGAGCGTCGGGTCGGCCGGTTCCACCGTCGAGGCTGCCTCGCGCAGGACGTCGACCGCTCCCGCCATAAAAGCAGTGTGGAACGCGCCCGCTACCTGGAGGGGGATGACCCGCGTACCGGGAACGGGTTCTTCAGCCAGCGTGGCGAGTGCGCCAAGTTCGCCAGCGACGACAACCTGTCCACCACCGTTCATGTTCGCGGCGGTTAGCCCTAATTCACTCAGTCTCGTTTGCAACACATCGAGATCTGCGCCAAGCACGGCGCTCATTCCTGTTGCGACCTTGGATGCTTCATTCGCCATTGCGCGGCCACGCACGCCAACCAGGCGAATCGCGTCGATGTCGGACATGATGCCGGCGAGGCACGCAGCGGCGAATTCACCCACCGAATGACCCGCGACGCCCCCAACCGCATTGCGTCGCCCCTCGAGAAGGAGAGCGCCCGTGACGATTGACGCCGCGACAATCAACGGTTGTGCAATTTCGGTGTCACGAATCGTGTCTGCATCAGAACGGGTGCCGTGCTCGACCAGGTCAACCCCCGCAGCATCGGACAACGCGCCAAGATGCTCGCGAACGCCGTCGACGTCGAGCCACGGTTCGAGAAATCCGGGGGTTTGCGACCCCTGTCCCGGCGCCATCACGATAATCATTGGGTTACCCTAGGCGTCCCCACCGGTGTTTCCGGTGGTGCCCGCGGTGACGTCATCAAGACGGTAACGCTCGAAGGCCTCGATAACGACCGTTCGATCGACTTCTCCGCGTTGGGCGAGCTGCTGCAAGACGCGAACAACAATCGACTCTGTGTCGATGGCGAAATGGCGTCGAGCTGCGGCGCGCGTGTCCGAGAAGCCGAAGCCATCGCCGCCAAGCGTCGCAAAATCAGTCGGGACATATGGTCGAATTTGATCGGCGACCGCGTGCATAAAGTCACTGACGGCAACAACCGGTCCGCGTTCGTTGCGAAGTTTCTCTGTAACGAACGGAACGCGAGGAAGTTCCTTCGGGTGCAGGAAGTTGTATCGGTCTGAATCACGACCGTCGCGTCGAAGCTCGTTCCACGAGGTCACTGACCACACGTCAGCTGCGACGTTCCAATCACTCGCAAGCAGCTTTTGGGCCTTGAGCGCCCACGGAACGGACACGCCACTAGCCAGAATTTGTGCAGGAATCGAACCCTTCGCGGCTGCGCGGTATTTGTACATGCCACGCAACAGGCCGTCGATGTCAATGCCGGAAGGTTCCGCTGGCTGGAGCATGGGCTCGTTATAGACGGTGAGGTAGTAGTAAACGTTGGGGTCTGAGTGGGTGCTGCCGTACATGCGGTCAAGACCAGCTTTGACGATGTGTCCAATCTCGAAAGCGAATGCCGGGTCGTAGGCAATGACGGCATCGTTCGCCGAGGCAATGAGATGCGAATGGCCATCAGCATGCTGGAGGCCTTCACCCGCAAGTGTGGTCTTTCCAGCGGTCGCCCCGATGATGAAACCCCGAGCCATCTGGTCTCCCGCGAGCCACATCTGGTCACCTGTCCGTTGGAAACCGAACATGGAATACAGCACGTAAACCGGGATCATGACTTCGCCCTGTGTCGCATACGATGTTCCGGCCGCGACAAATGCTGCCATTGCCCCGGCCTCGTTGATTCCGGTGTGAAGAATTTGACCTTCGACACTTTCCTTGTAGGCAAGTAACAGGTCGCGGTCTACCGAGACGTAGTTCTGTCCGAACGGGTTGTAAATCTTCGCGGTGGGGAAATATGAGTCCATTCCAAAGGTGCGCGCTTCGTCTGGGATTATCGGCACGAAGCGCTTACCCATACTCTCGTCGCGAAGAAGGTCCTTCAACAGCCGAGCGAACGCCATCGTCGTCGCAACTTCCTGCTTGCCGCTACCTTTCTTTGTCAACTCGTAAAGTTTGGCGTCGGGCAGGGCAATCGGAGCGGACTCATGTCGCCGCTGCGGCAACGCTCCGCCGAGTTCACGCCGCTTGTTGAGCAAATACTGGATGGCTGGGTCGTCAGGGCCGGGGTGATAGTAAGGCGGGCGGTAAGGGTCCGCTTTCAACTGCGCGTCCGAAATCGGAATGCGCAAGTCATCACGGAACGACTTGAGAACATCGAGCGATAACTTCTTCATCTGGTGAACGGCATTACGACCTTCGAACGACTTTCCGAGACCGTAGCCCTTGACCGTCTTCGCGAGAATGACGGTCGGTTTACCCTTATGGGAGAGCGCCTCGGCGTACGCTGCATACAGTTTTCGGTAGTCGTGACCACCGCGCTTGAGGGACCAAATCTGGTCGTCGGTCCAATCGGCAACCATTGCTGCGGTGCGGGGATCACGGCCGAAGAAGTTCTCGCGGATGTATGCTCCCGATTCGGCTTTGTACGTCTGAAAATCGCCGTCCGGAGTCGCGTTCATGAGGTCGCGAAGTGCGCCATCGGTGTCATTGAGAATGAGTAAATCCCACTCGCGTCCCCACACAACCTTGATGACATTCCACCCCGCCCCGCGGAAGAACGATTCCAGTTCCTGGATAATCTTTCCGTTCCCTCGGACGGGGCCGTCGAGTCGCTGCAGATTGCAGTTCACGACAAACGTGAGATTGTCGAGGCCGTCATTTGCAGCGAGTTGAAGCGCACCGCGAGATTCAACTTCGTCCATTTCGCCATCACCGAGGAATGCCCACACGTGTTGATCGGAACAGTCCTTGATGCCACGGTTCGTCATGTACTTGTTGAACTGCGCCTGATAGATCGCGTTAATCGGACCGAGGCCCATTGATACCGTCGGGAACTGCCAGAAATTAGGCATAAGTCGAGGGTGTGGATACGACGACAAACCGCCAGCGAAATGCGACTTTTCCTGACGGAAGCCATCCAACTGGTCTTCCGTCAAACGCCCTTCGAGGAACGCGCGTGCATACATCCCCGGAGCGGCGTGCCCCTGGTAGAAAATCTGGTCGCCGCCACCGGGGTGATCCGGTCCGCGGAAAAAATGATTGTGCCCGACTTCGTAAAGCGACGCACTTGAGGCATACGACCCGATGTGACCGCCAACTCCGATGCCGGGCCGCTGGGCTCGGTGCACCATGATTGCGGAGTTCCATCGAATCCAGGCACGGTACTGACGTTCAATGTCCTCGTCGCCAGGGAACGCAACCTCGTTCTCGGGAGCAATCGTGTTCAGGTAATCCGTGGTCGGCACCATCGGGACGCCGAGGTGCAATTCTTTAGAACGCTTCAACAGCGCGAGCATCAACTCGCGACCACGTTCGTGACCCTGCGCTGAAACGACGTCCGTGAGGGACTCTTGCCATTCGGCCGTCTCGTCTGGATTGCTGTCCAACGCTGACGACGAATACGGGTCTTGGTCGTTCACGCTCATAAAGTAAGTCTTCCAATCAAAGGTGGCGAGGAAGTGGCGCTGTCAGGGTTGCGACGGCGTCCACTCAATCCTAGACCGCTGTGCGCCACTCGTCGATGTTCCCCTATGATTAAGCGGTCAGGGCCTGTAGCTCAGTTGGTTAGAGCGCCACGCTTACACCGTGGATGTCGGGAGTTCGAGTCTCTCCGGGCTCACTCCTCATATTTTCCTTTTGGGTGCACTGTCTATCAGACGGAAGAATCCACTGGATTCTTCCGCTCCATTCCCACTTCGTTACACATCGATGACGTGAACGAGGGTGTCGATGAAACCTTCGAAGGTCGTTGAATTCTTGATGACGTCGGCCATGCGCGCTCGATCAGAGAACACGTCGACGAACTGCTCAAACACCTCTTGGAACTCTTCGCGACCGCTCGCAGCGAACGCGATAAACGCTACGACATTGACACGCTGATCGCCCCAGGGCGTCGCCACCTCATTGACCGCGAGTGCGATTGTCGGCCGTTGAGCGGTCATCGACATCGCGTGCGGGACCGCGAGCCCTTCGACAAACACGGTCGACGACATCTGTTCGCGTTCGATCGCGCTTTCGATGTATCCATCGTCGATGATTCCATGTGATTTCAATGCGTCGCCAAGCGTGCGGATTGCGGACTCCGGCCCGTCGAATGTGACGTTTCGATAGAACATGTCCGCGCGGAAGTATTCGAGTAACCGCTCACGAATGAGGTTTCGCCGACGACCACGGCGTGCGCGAGACGTCACTCGACGAACCGCGTCGATATCGGACTCAGAAAGGAACGGTTGCACCTGGACGATTGTGTCCAGTTCAAAGGGGAGTGGAATCGTTGTGATGACGATGTCGGTCGTGATGTCACTCGCGCGAACATCTGTCCGTGTGATCACGGATTCGATGGTGATTTCTCCACCAAGGATCTTCTCGATACTTTCCCTCATCACAATGTGCAGGTCGTAATACGAGGGGCTCACGATTGTGGCGGAAACCCGATTCTTTGCCTGAGCTTGTCGTTCGAGGTGGCTTCCGATGTGCAAGGCGATGTAGGAAATCTCGTCTTCGTCAATTGTGATGTCGCGTTCCTTTTGAATGGTCGACGCGATGAACACCGCGATATCCCAGACGAGTGGATACGACGCTTTGATCGATTTTTGCAGCGGGTTTCGAGACGGAGAATCAAATTTCGCGCGAGTCACGAGGTGTCCGATGTGTAATGCGAGCCGTCCGATGAGGTCGCTGTTGCGGAGGTCGATGAGGTACTCGTCAAAGACGAGTTCAACCGCGCGAGTGGTGAGAGCAAAATCTTCACTATCAACCGCCGGCGTGCCCGCCGGTCCGCCAGAAC
>CAIRWJ010000113.1 GCA_903882245.1 uncultured Microbacteriaceae bacterium
GATGGGCAAGACCGTCACTCTGAAAGAACTCAAGTGGTACAACGACCAGGCCGTGGTTTTTCTCGAGGGAATCGACGACCGCGACGCCGCTGAGTCCCTCGTCAAGGCCATTCTCTGGGTCGACGAAGATCAAGATGCCCGACCTGTCGAGGAAGACGCGTGGTACGACTACCAACTCATCGGTTTGACGGTTCGTCGCAACGGTCACACCGTCGGCACAATCTCTCGGGTCGACCATTTCCCAGCACAAGACCTTTTGATCATCGACACGGGTGACAGCGAGGTTCTCGTTCCATTTGTCAAAGCCATCGTCACGGCTGTCGATATTGAGGCGGGAACGATGGACATCGACCCGCCAATCGGCCTCTTCGAGGACCCAGTCGATGACGAACCCGAATCCGCCGGCGCGTAGAGTTTCTGCCGTGCGTATCGACATCGTCACCATCTTCCCCGAGTTCTTCGGGGTGCTCGACGTGTCGCTCGTCGGCAAAGCACGTGAATCCGGTCTGCTGACAATCGAAGCCACGAATCTGCGTGACTTCACTCACGACGTCCACAAGACCGTCGACGACAGCCCTTATGGCGGTGGTGCAGGAATGGTCATGCGCCCCGAACCCTGGGGCGAAGCGCTCGATTCGCTCATCACCGACGACACCGTTCTCGTCGTCCCGTCACCCGCAGGCGAACTCTTCACCCAGGACATCGCCCGCGAACTATCCGACGAACCGCATCTCGTTTTTGCGTGTGGCCGCTACGAGGGCATTGACCAACGGGTCATCGACCACTACGCGGGTCGCATCCGCGTGCGCGAGCTATCACTCGGTGATTATGTTCTCAACGGTGGCGAGGTCGCGACGATGGCGATGATCGAGGCCATCACGCGACTCGTGCCCGGAATGGTGGGGAACCCCGCGTCGCTCGATGAAGAGAGCCACGAGGACGGTCTTCTCGAGTATCCATCCTTCACGAAACCACAGGAGTGGAGAGGGCTCACGGTCCCCGAGATCCTTCTCGGCGGCCATCACGCGAAAATAGCCGAGTGGCGACGCGCCCAACAGATCGAACGAACGCGCGAGCGTCGCCCTGATCTGCTCGGTGACTGACTCTCCTCACCTGCACATTGTCCTGCCCGCGACGCGGTTGGGTGCCGCGTATCTGGGTCTTTAACAACACTGCGGCCCCAGCTTTACGCTGAGGCCGCAATGTTTGCCCGAAGGCGGTGAAACAGTCAGACGTGACTAGCGCTGAACCGTCTCGGAGTCATCCATCCAGTAGTTCCGGTTGGTTGCCAGCGAGAGAGTGACTTTGGTGTTGCCGCGCTTGTTGAGGTACTTCGATGCAACGGTGGCCGAGATGTATCCGTCTGCATCGGTGTAGGTTGACGCAACAGTCTTGCCGCGGACCTGGAAGAGGACCTTGATAGCGCCCAAGTCCTGAGAAATGGCACCGCCCATGAGCTCTACGTCACCGTAGATGCGGACGTTGCCGCCACCGAGTTCATCCCAGTTGCCGTCGCTGTCAAGCTCAACCTGAGTACCGACCTCAACCGTGTCAGACATGGTCGGAGCGTTGGAGTAACCAGCGTCATCTGCACAGTCGTTGTTGATACGCGACTTGATGGTGTATTCACCAGCCATTTTGGGGGTCGTGACCCATGCGTCAACAATTTCGCCGTAGGTCTTGCGGCTGTCGCCAACTACGTGGGTTGCACGGTCAACGCTGGTCTTGCCGTTGAGCGTAGTGGTTGCCTTGCAACCGGTGCGAATGTCGTAGATGCTGAAGTACGTGCGTCCACCATCGTTGGATACGTCGCTCTGGTAAGGACGGTCTTGTCCGACAGCAGTGGCGCTAGGTGCAAGCGCGACTCCCGTGAGCAGGGTAACCGCAGCTGCGATTCCTACTACCTTTGTGTTTTTCAACATTGTGTATATCTCCTTGTTTGGTTTGCAATCTTTCGATCGCGTAATCACCACGATACATATGTCGATTCCGAATGTGCACCGAAAATGCCAGACGTTATCAACTTGTTACACTCGTGACACCGTGGGGTAGCGAGCCATTTTTTCGCCTAGATCACCACAGAGTGTGGGGTTCACCCGTGTCGAGAGGTGAGGACGATTGGCCCCTCTGCCGTGATGGCGATGGTGTGCTCGCTGTGTGCGCCGCGTGAGCCATCGGCCGACCGCAAAGTCCAACCGTCAGCATCAGTGAAGATTTCGTCAGTGTCGCGCATGAAC
>CAIRWJ010000114.1 GCA_903882245.1 uncultured Microbacteriaceae bacterium
AGACCTCGATATCGCCGAGATCGCCGGCGAGCGGTTTTCCTGGGCGGGGAACGACCCGGTCATCTCTGGAATTGCGGAAGCAACGGATGACGGTTTCGGCGAGTTCGCCTGCGAGGTCCAAATTCGCGCACACGCAGACCCGGTTCCCGCAATCGCAACCAGTCGCGGCGGCGAGATCGTGGTGACTCCGAACGAGCCGCTCAACGGAGTTGCAACGGGCCAAACCGCTGTCATCTATGTGGGCACTCGCGTTCTCGGCCAATTTACGATTGACCGGACCGTCTCGGCGACGGCCTTAGTCAATTAGCGTCGTGGCAGACTTGCCTTGTGCGTGACGTCATCATCCTCGGAAGCACTGGGTCGATCGGGACTCAGGCGCTCGACATCGTGCGAGACAATCCGGACCGTTTTCGGATCGTCGGACTTGGCGCTGGCCGCAACCGCGAATTAGCCGAGGCGCAGGCCGCCGAATTCGGCGTAACCAACGTTGCGTTTGGCGCGGACGACGCGGTCGCCCTGATTGAATCCACCCGAGCGGATGTCGTCCTCAACGGAATCACCGGCGCGGTCGGGTTGGCACCGACGCTCGCGGCACTAGCGACGGGCGCGACTCTGGCGCTCGCCAACAAGGAATCGCTCATCATCGGCGGGTCGCTGGTTAAGGGTGCGACGAAACCCGGGCAGCTCGTCCCCGTCGATTCCGAGCATTCGGCACTCGCGCAAGCCCTGCTAGCCGGCACCCACGCCGAGGTCGCGAAACTCATCGTGACCGCGAGCGGAGGACCCTTCCGAGGTTTCTCTCGCGACAAACTAGCTGGCGTCACCCCGGCTCAAGCCGCCAAGCATCCGACCTGGAACATGGGGTCGGTCATCACGACAAATTCTGCGACACTCGTCAACAAGGGGCTCGAGGTCATCGAGGCGCACCTGTTGTTCGACATTCCGTTCGACCGCATCGAGGTCACGGTTCACCCGCAATCTGTCGTCCACTCGTTCGTCGAATTCGTCGACGGCTCGACGATGGCGCAGTGCTCGCCGCCAGACATGCACCTTCCCATCGCGCTTGGACTCGACTGGCCAAACCGCGTTCCGGGGGTGACCGCCGCGATCGACTGGTCGCAGTCTCATGCGTGGACGTTCGAACCTCTGGACGAGGCAGTGTTCCCCGCGGTGCGACTTGCTCGCCAGGTCGGCGTTGCCGGCTCGACGTTTCCTGCTGTGTACAACGCGGCGAACGAAGTCGCGGTGGAGGCGTTCAACGCTGGACACATCGGATTCCTCGACATCGTCGAGGCGATCGAACGTGTCGTCGAGGCGCATTCTGCTCCGACACAACTCGACCTTGATAGCCTGCTCGCCGCGGACGCGTGGGCGCGCGAGACGGCTAAGAATTTCCTGAGCAACCGCTAAACCCGCCCGAGGCCGTCCGCGGTCGCGGGTAACCTTGACCTCATGGAGATCGTGCTGTGGATTCTGGGTGTGCTGGTGTTGGCCGTCGGAATCGCCATCTCTATCGGGCTTCACGAACTCGGGCACTTTTACCCCGCCCGTAAATTTGGAGTCTTCGTCGGCTCGTTCATGATTGGGTTCGGACCGACACTGTGGTCACGCAAATTTGGCGAGACGGAATTCGGGCTCAAGGCCATCCCACTCGGCGGATATGTGTCGCTGTCGGGGATGTATCCGACAACTGCCAACGCAGACAAGCCCGGTTTCCGGATGTTCCGCAAACTGGTGCAAGACGCCCGCGACGCGTCTGCCGAAACCATCACCGACGACTTTCGGGCGTTCTATCGTCTGCCGGTTCTGCAGCGCATCATCGTCATGCTCGGCGGTCCGGTCATGAACCTTGTCATCGCGACCGTTCTATTTCTGCTCTTGTTCACGGGAATCGGAGTCGTCGGCGCGACCACGACCATCGGGACCATCTCGGAATGCGTCTTGCCCGTCACCTCGACGCGCACGGCCTGTGAGTCGGGTGACCCGAGAGCCCCCGCCGCCGAGGCGGGGCTGAAGCCCGGCGACCGAATTGTGTCGATCAACAGTGAGCCCGTTTCGACCTGGGCGTCCGGCACCGCAATCATCCGGGAATCCGCAGGGCGTGAAATCGCCGTTGTTGTCGAACGCGACGGTGAACACATGGCTTTCGCGGTGACGCCGATTGCCGCTATTCGCTATGCACTCGATTCGGCGGGGAACCCGGTGCTCGACGCCGACGGTAATCCCGAAACCGCAACGGTTGGATTTGTGGGGATTGGCCCCGCAGTCGAACGGCAACAACAGTCACCGTTGGTCGCACTCGACGCGATGGGGAACAACATCGTGCAGGTCGGCGTGTTGATTCTCGATTTGCCGAATCGCATGATTCAGGTGTGGAACGCGGCGTTCGGTGCCGAAACCCGCGACCCGAACGGACCGGTCAGCGTTGTCGGCGTCGGCCGGATCGCGGGCGACATCGCTGCCGCCGATCAATTACAGGTCGTCGATCGATTCGCGGCTCTCGTGGGAATCCTCGCAAGCCTCAATATCGCACTCTTTGTCTTCAATCTCATCCCGCTGTTGCCCCTCGATGGCGGCCACATCGCCGTCGCGTTATGGCAGGGGATTCGCAACACCGTGGCGAAACTTGGGGGCAAACCGGCACCC
>CAIRWJ010000115.1 GCA_903882245.1 uncultured Microbacteriaceae bacterium
CGGATATTCGCGCTCGTGGGCAACCGATGCGGGTTACGACGACGGACCGCTCGGGATTGCGCGGGCATTGTGGAAGTACCACCGCGACATTTACGTATACAACATCGGGTTGAATTCACCGCACAGCTATCAGGCGAACCCTTTCGGTTGGCTCGCGATGATTCGACCGACCGCTTTTTACTACGCACCGGCCGGGACCGACGGGCTCGTACAGTACGTCACCAGTGTCGCCAACCCGGTCATCTGGTGGGCTGGTGCAATCGCGATTGTTACAGTCGTCGTCATGGTTTTCCGCAAATCGACGTGGCAGAACGTTGCCATCCTCGTCGGTGTCGTTGCGACGTACGTTCCGTGGCTCTTCTTGTCGCAGCGCACGGTTTTTCAGTTCTACACCGTGACCCTCGAGCCGTTCCTCGTACTTGCGCTCGTCGCCGTCCTGGTGTGGCTGTGGAAACACCATCTCCGGCAGTTCGTGGCGAACTTCCTAATCATCGCCGTCGTGGTCTCGTCGTTTTTCCTACCCGTGTGGATGGGTCTTCCGATTCCTGAGTGGTTCGCGATCATTCACTACTGGTTTCCGAGTTGGATTTAACAACCAGACTTTCTCTAGTCATTTGGTAGGTTGAGTGAGTCTCAAACCTCCAAGGAGAATCCCACATGATCGATCTCGTTATGGCCGCCGACGCCGCACCTGCTCTCACTGGCATCGATTTCGGCTACACGCTGGCTGGAATAGTCACCGGCCTCGTTGTGGGGATCACCGGTGTAGGAGGCGGGGCCGTCATGACTCCAATCCTCATTTTGTTGTTGGGTGTTGCGCCAGCTACTGCCGTCGCGACCGACCTCTGGTTCGCGGCCATCACCAAACTCTTCGGCGCAAGCATTCACGGTGTCGGTGGAAACATCGACTGGCAAATAGTTCGCCGATTGTGGATGGGGTCGATTCCCGTTGCTATCGTCGTTGCCGTGCTCGTCGCGATCAATGCGAAGCCCGAAAAGGTGTCGTGGTTGACCACCGCCATTGGCATCGTCGTTCTTGTTACCGCAATCGGTATGTTCTTGGCTCCAATTCTCATCAAGGCCGCTCAAGCGAACCGCACCGAGACTCCCGCAAAGTTCCACAACTTCCAAGCGCCGGCGACCATCGTCTCGGGTGGGGTGGTTGGTGGGCTCGTTGCTCTCACCTCAGTCGGAGCCGGCGCGCTCGGGTCTGTAGCGATGACCGCCATTTACCCATTCCGAATGACGCCACACCGCCTTGTCGCCACCGACATCGCCCACGCCATCCCGCTCGCGGTTGTCGCTGGTACAGGGTACATCGTCACAGGATTGATTGCGGGCATCGGAATCGTCGTCGACCCGTGGATGCTCGCCAGCATGCTGCTCGGATCGATCCCCACAATCATTGCCGGATCATTCCTCGCACGCCGCGTCAAGCCGCGCGGAATTCAAATCGCCCTGGCCTCCGTATTGCTCTTCGTGGCCATCAGCGCAATCTTCCCGTTCGCCGCCTAGTCCCAGTTACCGTCGGCTGGCGCAGTGCCGAGTCGGCGTCCCGCATCGAACCCGTCGATTCCGAGCATGTCGGCGGCGTTGAGCTCGAAATCGAATAGCGAGATGTTCTCGATGAGTCGTTCTTTACTGGACGTCTTGGGAAAAATGATTGTTCCGTGCTGGACGTGCCAGCGCAGAATTATCTGTGCGATTGACTTTCCGTAGCGCTCCGCCAGGTTGACGAGGGCGGGCATTTCGGCCTCGAGGTCGACAGCCCCGTGACACAGTGGCCCCCACGATTCCGTGGCGATACCGCGCTTCGTGTGCTCGGCACGAAGAGCCTTTTGTTGGAATAGCGGGTGCAATTCGACCTGGTTCAACACGGGAACGATGTCGCTCACCGCGGCGATTGCGTCGAGGTGTTCGGGCTCGAAGTTGCTGACACCGATTGATGTGGTGAGTCCGTCGTGCTGGAGGACCTCGAGCTGCTTCCAGGCGTCGACGTAGGTTCCGCGCTGCGGTGCCGGCCAGTGAATGAGATACAGGTCGACGTGTTCAAGCCCAAGGCGGTCGAGTGAGGAACTGATCGCATCGCGCGCTTTGGGCTGGTCGCCGTTCCACAACTTCGTCGTGATGTACAGGTCGTCGCGCGGGATTCCGCTCTCACGAATAGCTCGACCGATTCCCGCTTCATTCTTGTAAATGCGGGCAGTGTCGATGTGGCGATAGCCGATTGCTAATGCTTCCGATGCGACACGGTACGCATCATCATCTTCCAGACGATAGGTGCCAAGTCCTACCTGGGGAATCGAAGTGCCGTCGTTCAGAGAGATGGAGTTAACAGGAAACGTCATGCCCCCAGTTTACTGAGGGCATGACGTCGTGGGTCCTGTTAGGAGGCTTTCGCCGTGGCGCCCGAGTTGACCTCGTACGACGTGTTGGTCGACTCGAAGAAGTTGACCAACTGCAGTGTGTCATTGGCGGCAGCCATCCACTTGGCTGGGTTCGCCACTTTGTAGTGTGCTTCGAATCCGAGCTCTTCGAGACGGCGGTCAGCCATGTGCTTGGTGTACTGCGTGATGTATTCGGCGTTGAGTCCAAGGATGCCGTTGGGGATCATGGCCTTGTTGTATTCCTCTTCCATCACAACCGAATCCAGAATCATCTGCTTGATTTCGGCAGCGAATTCTTCCGTGGCGATGTCCGGGTTTTCTTCCAACACCGTGAGGATGAGGTTGATTCCGAACTTGAGGTGGAGCGACTCGTCGCGAACGATCCAGTCAACGAGCGAACCAAAGTTACGCAGCAGGTTGCGCTGACGGAACGACAGGGCAACCATGAATCCGGTGTAGAACCAAATGCCCTCCATGATGACCGAGTACGCAACAAGGTTACGGACGAAGTCCTGCTTGCCCTCCGTTGTGGTGATGTCGAGGCTTCGTTCGGCCATGCGCTTGATGAACTTGACTTCGAACTCTTCCTTGGCGGCAATCGCGGGGTGATCGACGTGCTGGGCGTAGATTTTTTCACGATCGACGGGGAAGGTTTCGAGGATGTACTCGAACGACATGCAGTGGTTCGCTTCTTCCCACATCTGCTTGGCGAGGTATAGGTGTGCCTCGGCCG
>CAIRWJ010000116.1 GCA_903882245.1 uncultured Microbacteriaceae bacterium
CGATTACGACGAGACCGGTGCATACCGTTACCCAGAGGGATTCGACCCCGCAACGGGTGAGTGGAAAGACGGACACGACGAGTCACGCTCCAAATGGGAACATGACTACAGTGCCGCTCAGGCCCGTTGGGAAGCTCACAAGGTTCAGGTTGTTCGCATGAACGCTGAAGCTGAGGCGTTCCCCGAGGCACCGCCAGCAGGCGCGTCGTCTACCGCACAAGCGAACGAGCCCGAAGCCCCCGGCGCATTGGCTGAGGACGAGTCGCTCATGGCTCTTCGCGACAAGCTCGCGGGAGAAGCCTCCGAGTAGCAGATTGCATCGTCACGGGGTGGTCGGCAACGACCACCCCTTTTCGTTACTCTGAATGTGTGGCCATCATTGCGTTGACCGGAGGAATCGCTTCCGGCAAATCTACGGTTGCACGGCGCCTCGCTGAATTGGGTGCGTACGTCATCTCTGCTGACGAACTGGTCCGCCAATCGCAACGAGCAGGGTCGCCGACGTTGGCCGCAATCGAGAAACGCTTTGGTCTCGGTGTCATCGGCAGCGACGGTGAACTCGACCGAGCGGCCCTGGGCCGAATTGTTTTCGACGACGCCGTCGCACGTGCTGACCTAGAGGCAATAGTTCATCCAGCGATCGGATCAGAATTCGCGTCTCAGGTCGAGACGATTCAGGGCTCCGACCCGCGTGCAATCATCATCTATGACATCCCCCTCCTCGTAGAGACGAATCGAGTCAACGACTTCGACGGGGTGATCGTATTGACCTGCGATCCGCAGATTCGCCACGATCGCCTCGTTTTGCTGAGGGGTATGTCGAGTGAGGAGGCGCAGTCTCGCATCGACGCTCAGGCGAGCGAGCGTGACCGAATCTCGGTTGCAGACTGGACTGTCGATTCGAGCGAATCAATTGACGCCACAATCGCTCAAACCGACGTGATATGGGCCGAACTCACCACCGCTTATCGCGTTTAGTCTGGATACATGGAACCGACTCGCGCCGTTCGACCGTTTAGGGTGATCAGCGACTACACCCCGAGCGGCGACCAACCGAAAGCGATTGCGGAACTGGCGGCTCGGATCAACGCGGGCGAGACCGATGTCGTCCTGCTCGGAGCGACCGGGACGGGAAAGTCGGCAACGACGGCGTGGCTCATTGAAGCGATTCAACGACCGGCCCTGGTGCTTGTTCACAACAAGACGCTCGCTGCGCAACTCGCAACAGAATTTCGTGAACTCATGCCGGAAAACGCGGTCGAGTATTTCGTCTCCTATTACGACTATTACCAACCGGAAGCCTACGTGCCTCAAACTGACACCTTTATCGAGAAGGACACGGCGATCAACGAAGAGGTCGAACGCCTTCGCCACTCCACCACGAACGCTCTGTTATCACGCCGCGACGTCATTGTCGTCTCAACCGTGTCGTGCATTTACGGACTTGGTTCATCCGAGGAATACCTCGACGCGATGCTCGCTCTTCAGGTCGGGCAGACCATTAGTCGCACGGATATCGTGCGCAGGTTCGTCGGAATGCAATATGAGCGCAATGACATCGACTTCAGTCGAGGAAAGTTTCGGGTCCGAGGCGACACGCTCGAAATCATCCCGCAATACGAAGAGCTAGCGGTGCGAATCGAGATGTTCGGGGATGAGATTGAAGCGCTATACCAATTGCACCCGCTTACCGGTGAAGTTATGAAAACCATGGATGCGGTGAGCATCTTTCCGGCCTCGCACTACACGGCGAGCACGGAAACGATGAAACGCGCAATATCGGACATCAAAGCCGAATTGGCCGACCGACTCGCTGTGCTCGAAGGTCAAAACAAGCTCCTCGAAGCGCAACGATTACGGATGCGCACAACGTACGACCTCGAAATGATGGAGCAAATTGGTTTTTGTAGCGGCATCGAGAACTATTCGATGCACATGGATGGACGAAAGCCCGGTGAACCGTCACATACGTTGATTGACTATTTCCCCGACGATTTCGTCGTCATCATCGACGAATCGCACGTGACCGTGCCACAGATCGGTGCCATGTATGAAGGCGACGCGTCGCGCAAGCGAACACTGGTCGAACACGGTTTTCGCCTTCCCAGCGCTCTCGACAATCGACCACTCAAATGGCCAGAGTTTCTGGACAG
>CAIRWJ010000117.1 GCA_903882245.1 uncultured Microbacteriaceae bacterium
AAGTCATGAGATCCAACCCGACGACCACGTGGGTGACCCGCGAAGCCGTCGTCGATTTTGACTTTGAAGACCTTCACGCACCGGCCGGATCAACCGTTCACTTCTTTACCCAGGTGAGCGGGAACGATCCGGCTGCCTATCCCAACCCCGGAATTGACATCACCGTGGAACGAGCACCGCACTACGGTTTTGGTGGGGGAATGCATCACTGCCTCGGGCATTTTGTCGCGCGAATGGATATGGCGATTGCGTTCCGCACCCTGTCCCAGCGAATGACCAACATTCGCGTCAACGGGCAGGATGAATGGATGCCCGATTCGGGCAACACAGGGCCTGTGCATCTTCCGCTCGCGTTCGACAAGCGATAACCTCAAACAACACCAAGGAGAACACCATGCACGTTTCTGTAGACCGCGCGAAGTGCGACAACCACGGTCAGTGCACCTTCTCAGCGCCGACCGTGTTCCGGCTTGATGACAAGGGAGTTCTGCAATTCGACGAGAACCCCGACGACTCGTTGCGCGCGGACGTTGACGAGGCCGCCGACGTGTGCCCAATGCAAGCCATCCTGGTCACCGACTGACCCCGTTTCACCCCACCGAAAACAAGGACAAAGGAGTCCCGCCAATGGTTGACCAACTCGGAACGAGTGCGCTGACGGACAACGACGCGTTCTCTCGCCACCAGGCGTCGAACATGCGACCCGACGTCATCAAAGACCTCGAACAGAAGATCGCCGCCGCTGGCGTCGAATTCATCTACTACATGCTCCCCACCATTGGAGCGAAAGTCGTGGCCAAGATGGTGCCCGCACGGCACCTTCGTCGTAACCTCGAAAAGGGCATCGCCCTGCACCGCACGGCGGTAGCTGACTTGCAATCGACACGCGAGGGCGAACTCATCGGCGGCGGAATCGGTGCGCGAGAAATGATTGCGCTACCTGACCCGGATACGTTCGTCATCTTGCCGTGGGACACGTCGGTGGCCCGCATGCTTTGTCTCGCCTACGAACCGATGCATTTCGCCGAGGTCGGCGGACGCCCGCTACAAACTGACTCGCGCGGTTTGTTGATCCGTGCACACCACGATTTCACCGCCCGCACGGGTTACGAGGTTCGCAGTGGCACCGAGCCCGAAATGATGTGGACCGGACCGGGACTCGAGGTCATCAAAAAGGAAGGTTCAAGCCCCGCCTATCAGGTCGAAAACCTCGAGCGCATGCGCCCGATTTTCAAACAGGTCGTTCGCTACGCGCAGGCTTTTGGTCTCGACATGATTGAGGGCGACTACGAGGACGACGGACAGTTGGAACTCAACTGGATGTACGACCGGGTCGAACTCACCTCGGACCGGCTCGTGACCTACCGTCAGATTTGCAAGCAAGTCGCGCGCGAACAGGGTGTCACGGCGTCGTTCATGCCCAAGCCGTTCAACGGATTGATGGGTAACGGTTGCCACCACAATCTCTCGTTGTGGAAAGACGGCGCAAACGCGTGTGTCGAGCCCGGCAACACGCAGATTCACTTGTCGGAAGTGGGCCGCTGGGCGGTCGGTGGAATGCTCACCCACGCCGCCGACTCGACCGTCATCATGGCGAGCACCGTCAACTCGTATAAGCGTTTCTGGGACGCCGGTCAGTTCGCGCCGAGCTCGCCCTCGTGGGGGTTGGATTCCCGCGCGGGAATGATTCGCATCTCGTCGATCGGGCGGATGGAATACCGCCAGCCCGACTCGAGTGTGAATCCTTATCTGTCCCACACGGCGCTCCTCGCGTCGATTGAAGACGGTCTGGATCGGAAAATCAATTCGGGGGATCCCCTCACGGATGAGAAGGCGAAGGTCGTGAAGTTTGACCTGATGCCCATGACACTAGGAGACGCCATCGTGCAATTCGAAGGAAGTGCCCTTCTGAAGAAAGCATTCCCCGCGGAATTGCGGAATGTATTCATCGACCTGAAGAAAGACGAGTGGGCCCGTTATTGCGGGGTCATCACCGAATGGGAATTCGCACAGTACTGGGAGACCCTCCCGTGAGCGCCGCTCTTCGCTTGGCGTGCATCGACGCCGATGCGCCGCCGCTGTTCAACCTGAGCCCCGACGGGATTGTTCGCACGGGATATGAACCCGCAGCGGCCGACCTCGTCGCGAGTGTGATGGGTCGCGAGATTGAGTGGGTCATCACCGGCTGGGACAACATGATCCCCATGGTTCAGAGTGGCGAAGTAGACGCGGTGTGGTGCGGGCAGGGAATGATTCCCGAGCGCATCGCACTCGTGGACTTCACGCAGCCTTACGCGATTTTCAACGAGACGGTGTTGGTTCGTGCCGATGACCCCGCCCGTTCCAACACCACCATGGACGGTTACAAGGTGGGCGCGATTGCGGGAAGCGCCAACCTCAAGGTCGCACAGACGATCGTTGGCGCCGAGATCGTCGAATTCACGGGTCCGAGTGTCTTCGAAGACATGATTGCGGCACTCCGAACGGGAGCCGTCGATGCCTTTGTTGACGACGACGTCGTCATGATCCCCCTGGCCGACAACGATCCAGATTTCGTCGTGGCCTTCACTGCCGAAACCCGAAACCCGTGGGGTATCGGAGTCCAGAAGGGGAACGCGGAGCTGTTGGGGGAACTCAATCGTGCGCTCGATACGGTCATCGCCGATGGTCGACTCGCGGCCGTGTGGAGCACCTGGATGCCGGATTTGGCTTTCCCTCTGGCAAAATAGAGTCCATGAGCCACAACATCACACCGAGCGACGTCATGCCCGAGGGCAACGCGTCGATGCCCAGCGATGCGCCGACCGTCGCGGTTGTCGTGTCACTGAATATCCCCCAAATGACGGACGAGGTTGCTGGGCTCGTCGTTCGATTCACTCGTGTTGCACTGACCGAACTGAACGACGTTGGGGCAAAAATCGTGCTGTTGGATTCCAGCAAGTCGCCTCTCGACCCAGCGGCAATCGCCGACCTCGCTGACGGTGTTTTGTTCTTGGGCGGTGGCGACGTCGACGCACGAATCTACGGCCACACCGAACCGGTGAACCACGAATACGGGGTTGATCGCGCGGCAGACGACTACTGCATCGACATCATCAAGGCCACAATCGAACGCGACGCTCCGATGCTGTGCATCTGTCGCGGATCGCAGCTGCTCAATGTGGCTCTGGGCGGTGACCTCATTCCCGACATCGAGAACTACCACCCGCACCGAGGCGGTTCAGGTGACCCGATGTTCAAGGACGAACCCGTCATCCTCGAACCGGGCAGCAAGACTCACGAGATTTTCGGTCGCGAACGCGTTGCGGTTCGCTCGGGGCACCACCAGGCCGTCAATCGCGTTGCGGAGGGCCTCGTCGTTAGCGCTCGTGCCGAGGACGGAGTCGTCGAGGGCACGGAAATGCCGTCGGCGCGGTGGGTCGTCGGAGTCCAGTGGCACCCAGAAGACGATGACGGTTCAGCGTCCGATCGTCGTGCCCTGTTTCAGGCATTCGTTGACCAAACGAAACTCGTTCGGACCACGCGCTAGCTGTGCAGAGTTCGTGGTGCTGCCACGAGTTGTAATCCGAGTTCAGGTCCGGAAATGCCGATTCGGTTCGCGTCCTTCGGCAATGAGACGACACGATTTCCCACGTGAAAGCGACCTGAGTTACCGAGGATGATTTGATCGAATTTCGATACGAGCGCGGCGTCCCCGGGAATTGTGCGAAGAATCGGCATGACGATGCGTTCTAATTCCCGCACCTCCGTGTCGCATCCCGCGGTGCCGATGAGCACGCCATCTAATGACAAGGGAACCATCGCGGTCAGAATGTACTTGTCCATTCCCGCGTAGTCGAGGTAAGGACCCTGAATCGCTGGCTTTCCGGTCGAGACGACCTCGGCGAACCATTCAAAAGTCACAAAATCATAGAACCCGGGGTCTTCGGGCGAAAGGTTGAATACGATTCGTTGGGTTGAACCCGAGTCACCTCGTTGCCACCATTCGACGGCTCCGAGATTGTTGTCCAGAATGTCTGGACCGACGACGATTCCAGCCGCCGTAGGAATCTCGTGACGAGCCAGAAAGGCCGCGGCGGCGGGTTGAATTGCGCGCAGATTGCGTTCCGTCAATACAGTTTTCGCGCCCCGCGCAATCTGGAGCTCGCGTTCGCACGCCGCCGCCATGATGGTCAAGTCGCCATAGATGGCGTTTAACCACTCACCAATCGCGATACTCGCGCGTTCGAGGTCATCTCGTGTCTTACTCATTCGTCGGACCAATGGGGTACAAAACATCCAGTCGAGCGGCAATCAGTCGATAAAAGTCGCGCGAGATGTGCTGTCGAATGGCCCGTTCAACGGCGATGAGATCTCTGTTTCGCAGGGCTGCCACAATCGTCAGGTGATCGTTCATTGTCCATTCCCTGTCGGCTTCGACCGTGAGAACGGTCCACATAATTTCAATCGATTCGGTCAATAATCGCATCTGCGTTGCCAAGAGACGCTCAGACTGGGAAAGGACCGCAAGTTCGCTCTGGAATCTACTGTCGGCGCGCATGCAGGACTCGGCGGTTGTCGCCTCGCCCATGGTGCGCGCAACTCGTTCGAGTCGGTCGAAGTCGTGGGGAAACGCTCGTCCGATGATGAGTCGCGCGGCCGCGAGGGCGGTAGCCAACTGTTCGTCCTCCAAATCGCGCAATTCCGCCATGGACAAACTCAACAACCTGTCACGCAGCGCATCGAGATTTGGGCGAGGAGAACCGATAATGAAGGTTCCGCCACTTCGCCCGCGCCGAGTTTCGATGATCCCCTGGTTGCGCAATGTCTGGAGCGCGTCGCGGACGGTGGCGGTGGCAACGCCGAACATGGCGGTCAACTGATTTTCGACGGGGAGTTGTTCACCCTGACGCAGAAGCCCGAGAGAGATTGCGGTCGACAGACGGTCGACAATCGCTTCGGCCCGCAGGACGTCCGGGAGAGGCCGAAAAACCTGTGAGTGAACACCACTCAAATCGCCCACGGAACCTCGCTTCGTTTGAACACTCTCAGTTACGATACTGCGAATTGTTTGACGATAAACAATTTTTTCATTGTCGATGAACGACAATGAATGTATGCCCTATGCCGTCACTAATCCCACCACCGGAATCGTCGAACGCGAATTTCCGAGTGCAACATCGACCGACATCGCCGATGCCATTTCGCGGGCCGATGCGGCCCACGCGCCGTGGAGTGAAACACCGCTCGCCGAGCGTGCCGCAGTGCTTCAGCGTGTCGCAGATTTGTATCGCGATCGAAAAGATGAACTCGCCGACATCATCGCCCGAGAGATGGGCAAGCCGGTTCGCCAGGGTCGGGGCGAAGCCGGCTTTGTGGGGGATATCTATGAGTTCTATGCCACCCGGGGTCCCGGTTTCCTTGAGGATCAGGACATGCACCCAATGTCGGGTGGGCACGCGATTGTCCGGTCACAATCGCTCGGAGTCCTCCTCGGAATCATGCCGTGGAACTATCCCTACTATCAGGTCGCACGATTCGCCGGCCCGAACTTGCTCATCGGTAACACCGTCATCCTCAAGCACGCGAGCAACTGCCCCGAATCCGCCCTCGCCCAGGAACAAATATTCAGAGACGCCGGGTTACCGGAGGGCGCATACATCAACCTGTTTGTCGAAAGTCGTGACATCGAGACCATCATCGCCGATCCGCGCGTTCAGGGGGTTTCGCTGACGGGAAGCGAGAAGGCAGGAGCCGCCGTCGCGCAAGCCGCCGGCCGCTCTCTGAAGAAGGTCGTGCTGGAATTAGGCGGAAGTGACCCGTTCATCGTCCTCGACGCGGAAAACCTTGACGTCACCATCGCGGCCGCAGCGTCGGGCCGGATGAGCAATGCCGGCCAAGCATGTACCGCGGCGAAGCGTTTCATCGTTGTCGATTCCGTGTACGACCGATTCGTCGACGGCTTTGCGGCACAATTGCAGACGTATATCGCTGGAGACCCGCGAGATTCTGAGACGAACCTTGGGCCGCTGTCGTCCCTCGGCGCCGTTGAGGAACTTATCGGGCAGGTTGACGACGCCGTGGCCAACGGCGCGACACTCGTGATAGGTGGCCATCGGGTCGGAGATGTCGGGTCGTTCATGGCGCCGACGCTCCTGACCAACGTCACTCCCGCGGCCCGCGCATTCAGCGAAGAACTGTTCGGCCCAGTCGCCGTGGTCTACCGCGTCGCGGACAAGGATGAGGCGATCGCGTTGGCGAACGGTTCCGAATTCGGACTTTCCGGCGCCGTGTTTGGGGCTAACCCCGACGACACCCGTTACGTCGCGGACCGACTTGAATCGGGCATGGTCTACATCAATGAGAACACCGATTCGCATGTCGACCTTCCGTTCGGCGGTATCAAGAAATCTGGTTTCGGTCGCGAACTCGGGCACTTTGGGCTTGACGAATTCGTCAATAAGAAGCTGATTCGGACCGCCGCTCGATAATCCTGTGGACGGTGTGAGCACGATGAGGGCTAACGCGAAAAACTTCGGACATGTTCGTGATTGCCGAGCGAGGAAGCGCCAGCCTTGAGTTCATCGCAGCGTCCATCGCTCTTCTGGTGCCTATCGTCGCGTTGACCGCGACCACCAGTGAAATTGCGTCAGCAACCTTTGCGGCGACAACCGCCGCGCGGCATGGCGTGCGAGCGTTTACCCAAGCGGAATCAACGTCTGTCGGTCTGGAGCAGGTTCGCGCCATCACGTCGTTAATTATCGACGATCACGGTCTGACCGACAGCACGCCTGAATGGGAGCTTGATTGCTCCCGCAGGAACTGCCTGCAACGAGGCTCTCGTGTCACAGTGACCGTCCACCTTGATGTGCCGTTGCGGTTTATCCCCGCCCTGCCCGGTATCGATATCGCGTCGCGCGTCACGGTATCCCGAAGCGCAACGGCTCGCGTCTCACTGACGGCGGTGAATCGATGAGCGAACGCGGTTCCCTCTTGCCCATGGTTGCCGGGCTGGTGGCACTGTGCGGCGTGGCGGTCGTGGGAATCATCGACTCGACTGATTTGGCGTTGGCGCGAACGAGCCTTCAATCCACCGCCGACATGGCGGCGCTCGTCGGTGCCGAATCGTTCGATCCGCTTACCGCGCAATTCAATGGAACGTCGTTAGCGGTGCGGTTAACTGACGCCCAGGTTCGTCGTGCTGTGCGCGCTTTTGTTTCTGAGTCGAACGACGGGATTCGACTTGTCACTGCGGCTACGCCCGACTCGGTGACCGCTCGTGTGACGCTCCGTTCCACGTGGTCCCCGCCTCTCGGTAACCAGTTCTTTCCGGTTCGAATCCAGATCGAAGCGACCGCGTCCGCACGGCCAAAAATCGGGGCTCGAAGCGACGAAGGGTAGTCTGGAAATCTCATGATTTCGTTGGACGTTTCCGACCGCATCGCGGCACTTCGCTCGTCGTTCGCGGACATCGTCAGTGTCGTGGATTTGCCGGAACTGACGAATCGTATCGCCGAGCTATCCGAGAAGGCCGGCGCGACCGACCTCTGGGACGATCAGGCATCGGCGCAGGCCGTGACCAGCGCTCTGTCGCACTCCCAGACCCAGCGCGACCTGGTGAACGATGTTCAGCAACGCCTGGATGACCTGGATGTCCTTCTCGACATGGCGAAAGAAGCCGGCGACGATGGCTCGGCGATCGAGGTGCTCAACGAACTCGCTGCCCTTGAATCGGTCATTGGCACGTTAGAGGTCCAGACCCTCCTCGACGGCGAGTACGACCCCTTACCAGCAATTGTGACGATTCGATCCGGTGCAGGTGGTGTCGACGCCGCGGATTTCGCTGAGATGCTTCTGCGCATGTATCTGCGCTGGGCCGAACAACACAAATACTCGGTGCGAGTGTTGGACACGTCATATGCCGAAGAAGCGGGAATTAAGAGTGCGACATTTGAAGTCGACGCCCCGTTCGCATTCGGAACCTTGTCGGTCGAAGCGGGTACGCACCGCCTCGTTCGCATGAGCCCGTTCAACTCGGCGGGTAAACGCCAAACGTCTTTCGCCGCGGTCGAAGTTGTGCCACTCTTGGCGGCGACCGAAGTGATCGACATTCCCGACTCAGACATTCGTGTCGACGTTTTCCGTTCGTCTGGCCCTGGAGGTCAATCGGTCAACACGACCGACTCGGCGGTTCGCATCACGCACCTTCCCACGGGAACCGTTGTGTCGTGCCAGAACGAAAAGAGTCAGATCCAAAACCGGGCCGCTGCACTCCGAGTTTTGCAGAGCCGCCTGCTGCTTATCCAAAAGGAAGAAGAAGCGAAAAAGAAGAAAGAGCTCGCGGGTGTCATCACCGCGTCGTGGGGCGATCAAATGCGTTCGTATGTTCTTGCGCCGTATCAGATGGTCAAAGACCTTCGGACAAACCACGAAGTCAACAATCCACAAGCGGTGTTCGACGGTGACCTCGACGGGTTTATCGCGGCGGGGATTCGACACCGTAAACAGAAGACGCACTAGTCGGGCGAGTGTCGCTCCACGCTGGGTGAAAGCCCGCGCATAGGCTGAAGCCGATGATTCGTTTCGATGGTGTTTCCAAGGTCTATAAGTCGGGTAACCGACCCGCCTTGCACGACGCGACCCTTGAGGTAAAGCCAGGGGAGTTTGTATTTCTGGTCGGGGCTTCGGGTAGTGGCAAGTCATCGTTCTTGCGTCTCATCCTGCGCGAGGAGCGCTCGTCGACCGGAATCATCCACGTACTCGGCCAGGATCTCGGGCGCTTGTCGAATCGGAAAGTGCCGTCCTACCGCCGCAACCTAGGCGTGGTTTTCCAGGATTTCCGGCTTCTTCCGACCAAGACAGTGTTCGACAACGTTGCGTTCGCACTCCGCGTTCTCGGTCAGAGCGAGGCCTACATCTATGACGCCGTCCCCGAGGTTCTGGGGCTCGTCGGTTTGGGGAACAAGGAAAACCGGCTTCCGCACGAGCTTTCCGGTGGGGAACAACAGCGCGTCGCAATCGCCCGCGCGGTGGTGAATAAGCCTGCGATTCTGTTGGCCGACGAACCGACCGGAAACCTTGATCCCGCGACATCTGCCGGAATCATGGACGTGTTGCGCAACATCAATGCCGCCGGAACGACTGTTCTCATGGCCACCCACGACACCGCGATTGTCAATGACATGAAGCGCCGGGTCGTTGAACTAAGTGACGGGCGCATCGTCCGTGACGAAGCGGGTGGCCAATACCAGACGCGTGCTAATCCGA
>CAIRWJ010000118.1 GCA_903882245.1 uncultured Microbacteriaceae bacterium
CCGACCGCGATCATGCCCGGGCGAACGCACCTGCAGCACGCGCAGCCTGTGTTGTTGGCCCACACGCTTCTTGCTCACGCCTGGCCGCTCGTTCGCGACATCGAACGGCTTCGGGATTGGTCAGCCCGAGCGGCGGTGTCGCCCTACGGCGGCGGAGCCCTCGCCGGCAACACGCTGGGTCTCGATGCCGACGCTATCGCCACGGAACTCGGTTTCGCTCACGCGGCGGACAACTCGATTGACGGAACGAGTTCCCGAGACGTGGTCGCTGAATTCGCCTACATCGGGGCGCAAATCGGAGTCGACATCTCGCGCCTCTCTGAAGACCTCATCATCTGGGCGACCCGCGAGTTTGGATTCATCGCCCTTCACGATTCTTATTCGACCGGTTCGAGCATCATGCCGCAGAAGAAAAACCCTGATATCGCCGAGCTCGCGCGCGGCAAGGCGGGACGCCTGATCGGCAACCTGACAGGGCTCTTGACAACGCTCAAGGGACTGCCGCTCGCCTACAACCGCGACTTACAAGAAGACAAAGAGCCCGTGTTTGACACCGTCGATACGCTGACGATGGTGTTGCCTGCGCTGGCAGGAATGGTCGAGACGGTGACGTTCAACACCGACCGCCTGGCCGAACTCGCGCCGCAGGGATTTTCTCTCGCGACCGACGTCGCCGAATGGCTCGTGCGCCAGAACATTCCGTTTCGGGACGCGCACGAAATCACGGGTGCGTTGGTTCAATTCTGCGAAAAGAACGGCCTCGAACTCGACCAACCGTCCGACGCTGACTACGCGTCAATCTCTGAGCACCTCACTGCCGACGTTCGGAAGGTTCTGACGATTGAGGGTTCCGTCGCTTCGCGGACGGGCCGCGGTGGAACCGCGCCGATTAGGGTCGCCGAACAATTGACCGCACTCACCGCCGCCGTTGCCGCGGCACGAAAGGGATTGTCGTGACCGACTCGACCGTGCTTGCCCGTCAGGCGAATGACCCGACGTTCCCCACACTCTGGGACGAACTGCAGTGGCGCGGACTCGTTCACGTATCCACCGACGCGGACGAACTCTCGGCGCTGTTCGAGGGGGCGCCCATCACCTATTACTGCGGGTTCGACCCGACTGCCCCGAGCCTTCACCTCGGAAACCTTGTTCAACTGTTGTTGTTGCGTCGAATCCAACTCAAGGGCCATAAACCGCTGGGGCTCGTTGGTGGTTCGACCGGACTCGTCGGTGACCCCAAACCCACGGCCGAGCGAACGCTCAATGACCGTGAAACTGTCGCTGAGTGGGTTGGGTACCTCGGCGCGCAAATCTCGAAGTTCCTCGATTTTGCAGGGAAGAATCCCGCGCGACTGGTGAACAACCTCGACTGGACTCAGCCGATGTCCGCAATCGACTTCTTGCGCGAGATTGGCAAACACTTCCGCGTTGGGACGATGCTCAAGAAAGACGCGGTTAGCGCGCGATTGAACTCGGAAGCCGGCATCTCGTACACCGAGTTCTCTTACCAGGTACTTCAAGCGCTCGACTTCCTCGAGTTGTACCGTCAATACGGTTGCGTCCTCCAAACCGGTGGAAGCGACCAGTGGGGAAACCTCACGAGCGGCACCGACCTGATTCACAAAGTCGAGGGGGTTTCCGCCCACGCGATTGGCACACCCCTCATTACCAACTCCGATGGTACGAAGTTTGGTAAGAGCGAGGGCAACGCGGTCTGGCTCGACCCGAACCTGACCTCGCCTTACGCGATGTATCAGTTCTGGCTCAACACTCTCGACGCCGATGTGATTGACCGACTCAAGGTGTTCACGTTCCTGTCTCGCGCCGAGATCGAAGCGCTGGCTGCACAGGTTGAGGCGGAACCGGCCAAACGAGAAGCCCAGCGCACGCTCGCATGGCACGTCACCGCACTCGTGCACGGAGACGCTGCGGCCGACGCGGTTGTCGCCGCCAGTGCAGCACTGTTCGGAAACGGTGACTTGTTCGCACTCGACGCCGACACGGTCGCTGGAGCGACCGCCGAACTGCCGCAAGCCACCGTCAGAGCGGACACGCTCGTCACCGCGGCCCTCGTCGAGTCGGGGCTGTGTTCGTCCGCCTCGGACGCCCGTCGCGCCATCCAGCAGGGCGGTGTCGCCATCAACAACGTGGCCGTCACCGCCGAAACCGACCTGGTCGGCGACCGCACTCTCGCGGGCGGTGTCTCTATCCTTCGTCGCGGCAAGAAGACCCTCGCCGCGCTTCTCCTCGGAAAGTAGGCAAACCGTGTCACGTGCACTTCTCGTCGTCGATGTCCAAAACTGGGGTTTCGCGGGGGACTGGCCCGTGCCCGACCACGAGGCGCTACTCGAACGAATCCGTGAACGGGTCGAGTCGGCTCGCGCGAGCAGCGAACTTGTGGTCTGGGTCCAGAACGATGGCGACGCCGACGAGATGGATGCGCCGGGCGAATTCTTTTGGGAACTCACACTCGCTCCCGCCGATGGCGAACGCGTCTGGCGTAAGACGACGAAGGATGTGTTCGAATCCAACCCTGACATGGCAGCGTGGCTTCGCGACCAGGACGTCACGTCGCTCGACATTATTGGGCTTCAATCCGAGATGTGTGTCCGATCATCGACACTGGGCGCGCGGGATGCTGGTTTCGCCGCTCGACCCGTCCCTGGTCTTCATGGAACGTACCCCGAGGGAACCCACGATGAGTCGGGACCGATCGGTGTCACCGCGGCGGAGCTATCCGCCCGCGTAGACGCCGAGCTCGCCTAGCTTTTCGCGATGCTTCGGCGGTAACGAGCCCGCGCCACACCAGCGAAGATCAGCGACGCGAGCGACGCCAACGCCGGAATGAAACCCGTGATGATTGTCCCGACCAACTCGAACGCGCCACTGTCATCGTATTCAAGAAGACTCAGCGAGGAATCCAAATTGATGAATGGCCAAAGCCCCGCCACGCATCCCGCAATCGACACAACGAGCTGTGATTGGTAAAGGCGCAGGAACTGCAGACCTTCCTGCGCATTTCGGGCGAGGAAAACGAACCAGCCTGCAAAGAAAACCGGCACGAGGTCGAAGAACGTCAGGATCCCTGACATCGGCTGGAAGAGCGTAACGCGCATCACGCAACTGACGAGCACGATTCCGAAACCAATCGCGTACGCGAGCTTGACCGAACGCGCGAGTGCGGCCGGCAGTGGTGGCAGGGTTACTGTCGCAGAGGAGGTTCCCGGTGCAGCGGCCGTTTTCGAACCAGAATTGTCGGCGCTGATCGAAACCGAATCAGCGAAATCCGCGGGAGTGCTCTTGGAAGCCCCCACGATGGCAATGATGAGTCCCACGATCACGACCACTGCACCGAGCGGCGCGGTGAAGAACGTGTACCAGTGCAGGACGTTGCCAATATCGCTTCCGAATGCCAGCGCG
>CAIRWJ010000119.1 GCA_903882245.1 uncultured Microbacteriaceae bacterium
ATCTCGCCACCCACCTGGGTGATAACGACCGCGAGAATCGCAAGGATGAACACCGCAGACGCCAGAACGTTTGCTTCGGCGGGGATTCCACGTGCCGCAGCCGTGTAAATGAATGAGGGAAGTGTGTTGACCGGCCCTCGGTTGAAGTTGGTGATGATGAAGTCATCGAACGACAATGCAAAGGCGAGCAGTGCCGCAGACACGATTCCCGGCATCAACAGGGGCAAGGTGATTTTCCACCACACCTGCGAGGGCTTGGCATACAGGTCTCGACCGGCTTCTTCTAGTCTCGGATCGATACCCGCGACTCGAGCACGAACAGTGACCACGACGAACGAGATGCTGAACATGATGTGCGCCAGGATGACCGTCAACATTCCCTTGGGAACACCCGCATTGAGGAACTGCGCGGCGAGGCCCGCCCCGAGAACGACCTCGGGGGTTGCCATCGGCATGAACAACAACAGCGTTGTGGCCGCGCGGCCCTTGAACTTGTATCGAACCAGAGCGATCGAAATGGCCGTTCCCAAAACGGTTGCAACGAGCGTCGAAGCGACAGCGATGACGATGGAGTTTCCGAACGCTTCACAGACACCCTGCGCGTCGCAGACGTTAAGCCAGTTGTTCACGGTGAAACCGTTCCAGATGATGTTGGTTCGGTTCGAATCATTGAACGAGAACGCAATCGTGTACACGATCGGCACCATCAGATAAATGAGCGCGAGGATTCCATAGAGCGGAAGAAGATATTTGCCAAGTTTCATAGCAGATCGTCCGTTCCACTCTTGAACACATACGCGGAAACCAGGATAAGAATTGCCGACATGAGAATGAGTGACATGCTCGCGGCGTGCGGATAGTTCTGCAGCACGAGGAAGTTCGATTCAATGACGTTTCCGATCATCGTGGTCGAGGTACTCCCGAGGAAGTTGGCGCTGGCGTTGACGTAGTCACCGGCTGCCGGAATGAACGTCAACAGTGTCCCTGAGATGATCCCCGGCATTGTCAACGGCAGCGTGATCTTCCGGAATGACGTGAACGACCCGGCGTAGAGGTCGTTGCTGGCTTCGAGGAGTCGCAGATCGAGGCGCTCGATGCTCGAATACAACGGGAGCGTCATAAACGGGATGAAGTTGTAGGCGAGCCCAAAGATTACGCTGACGGCCGTTCCCGTAATGTGTGTGTCCGGCGGCAGAATCGACCATGCCTTCATCGTCCCGACGATGAACCCCTCGTCGGCGAGGAGTTGCTTCCACGCCACCGTTCGCAAGAGGAACGAGATGAAGAACGGCGCGATCACAAGAACGAGGGCGAGGGACTGCCACAGTGGGTAGGGGCGAAGACGGACACCAATGAAGTACGCGAGTGGGTAACCGATCGCTAACGCGATCAGCGTCGCGGCACCGGCGTACACGAACGACCGAAGCGAGTGCTCGCCATACAGCGACAAGACCTCGGTGTAGTTCTCCCAACGGAACGCGTTGACATATTCACCGATGAACGCGCCGGGGGGTGCTTCCTTGAACGCTGTGATGACGAGCGAAATCAATGGGGTGATGAAGAACAGCCCAAGATACACGAGCCCCGGTAAGAGCAGGAACCACACAATGCGGCTTTTCTTTTGTGCAGCGGGTTCCACCGAAACACCGGACGGTCCGTGGCTGAAGGCGGTGAGGCTCATGGCAGGCTATCGCTTGGCGACGGCGAGCGATCGCGTCGTCGTGTCCGACTCGACGAACTCGTCGGTGTCCATTGGCAACCCGAACGAGTACTCCGTCGCCCACGAAAGCCACACCTTCGACCCAGCAGCAACGATGTCACCGTCATTCTGCTCAAAGACGGTCAACTTGTTGAGTCCGGGAACATCAACAACGTACTGCGTCGAAACACCAGTGAACGACGTGTCGATGACGGTACCTGGACCGACCACCGATCGCGTTGCCGACAAAGTGGGTGCCGACCGGGAAATCTCTATCTTTTCGGGGCGAACACCAACAGTGATCTCACCCGTCGTGACCTTTGTGCGAGAGGTCGGGACCTCGAGAGTCATTTTTCCGACCGTTACCTTGACGTTTTTTCCGGACGTCCCCGAGACCACGCCATCGAACAGATTCGACTGGCCGAGGAAGGTTGCAACGAATCGCGTCGCAGGGAGCTCATAGAGCTCAGCCGGCGGTCCCATCTGCTCGATCTTGCCCTTGTTCATGACCGCCACGGTGTCCGCCATGGTCATGGCTTCTTCCTGGTCGTGCGTGACGTGGAGGAAGGTCAGCCCAACCTCGGATTGGATTGACTTCAACTCAATCTGCATCTGGCGACGGAGTTTGAGATCCAAAGCCCCCAAGGGCTCGTCGAGCAAGAGCAACGCCGGACGATTGACGACGGCGCGAGCGAGGGCAACTCGCTGTTGCTGTCCACCCGACAACTGCATCGGCTTTCGATCTGCGAGGTGGTCGAGTTCAACCAGTGTCAATGCCTCGTGCGCGAGTCGAATCGCGTCCTTGACACCGCGTTGCTTGAGTCCAAATGCAACGTTCTCCAGCACGGTCATGTGGGGGAACAATGCATACGACTGGAACACTGTGTTGATCGGTCGCTGGTGAGGCTTGCTGCTCGACACGTCTTTACCGCCGACGAGAATCTTTCCCGACGTGGGTTCTTCGAGCCCGGAGATGAGACGCA
>CAIRWJ010000120.1 GCA_903882245.1 uncultured Microbacteriaceae bacterium
CGCCGCAAGACGACGAGTGATAAAACTGAGCATGCTCTTCCTGCCTACAACCGCATTGTTGGACGCTGACACTACTGGGGCAATACTATCCACCTACACCGCACCTGCGTTCACCGACGTAATTTAACGGCGAAGGGCCGGGCGTTTTCACGCCCGACCCCAGCCTTGATGCGGTGTTTCGGTTACTGCGCGGCAGCAGCCGGTGCCCACTCCCAGTAGTTCCAGAAGTAGTTCGGCGACAGCGGGTTCGGAACAACACCGGCCAGTCCGTTGTCCCACCAGGTCAAACCGGGGAACTGGAAGATCGGCAACGACGCGGCGTCGCCCCACAGAGCAGCCTCGACGGCCGTCTGCAGTTCAACCTGCTTCGCTGGGTCGAGTTCCGTCTCGAGCGCCGACAGGTTTTCGTCAACCGTGGTGTTCGAGTAGTCCTGGAAGTTCGACGGTTTGCCGGTTCCGTACTGCTGGTCGTTACCCGTGATCGCGAGGCTGGTCGAGCTCCATGCGAAGATGACCGCGTCGTGAGGGTTGATTTCGTAGACAGACGGGTCGGTGAACTCCCAGTTCGGTTCCGACGTGTCAATCACGTTGAATCCAGCCTGGAGGCTGTTCGCCTGAATCAGCTCGAGCTCCTGCTGGCGACGAACGTTGCCAGTGGGGTACCAGAACTTGACGTCAATCGGCGCCTTGATTCCGGCGTCAGCAAGAATGCCCTTCGCCTTCTCAACACGCTCGGCGTCAGTTCCCGAGTAGAAGTCCGAACCATTGGCAGCAACGATTGCCTCGTAGTTGGGCGATCCGGGGATCGTCAACAGCGAGTTACGCAATTGTGCGTTTTCGTTGAGCGGCTTGATGATGGTGTCGAGGATCTGGTCGCGCGGAATCGTCAGCAAGAAAGCCTGGCGAACTGCGAGCGCCGTAGCAGCGTCTCCATCGTACGTCGCGGGGTCGAACGGTCCACCGTTGTTGAAGGTGAGGTCGACATGCTCGTAAGCAGCCTCGTCACCGCCGGTGTACGAACCGTTTTGGAGTCCCTGAACGAGGGCCAGAAGGTCAGCAGTTGGCTGTCCCGATGCGGCCTGAACATCACCGTTGTCGACAGCCTGAACTGCAGCGGTCGGGTCCGCGATTTCGCGGATGGTGATGCGCTCGTACTTCGGCGAGGGGCCCCACGTGTAGAGGGGGTTCGCAACGAGCGTGACGTGGTCATCGGTGACGACCTCTTCAACGCGGTAAGGACCGTTCGAGAGGAACACGTTCTTGGCCGTACCCGTGGTCGGGTCAGTGTCCGCCGCGGTTGCGTCGGTCATCTGGTAGCCGGTGTTCCATGCGTCAGCTACGGGCTGGAGCCACGCTTCGTCTCCGGTCATAACGGCTTCAATGAACTTCGCCTTTGCTTCAGCGGGGTCCGTGATGTCGGGGTACGCCATCATGACGGTACCGTGAGCCGAAACGCCAACACCGAAGTTGAGTTCCCAGTCGACGTAAGCCTTGTCGTAGGAGAACTCGAGAGTTTTTCCATCGACAGTCGGAATCGTCGACGCGAGGTCATCGCGAGGAGCGGCGTGGAGGAACATGTACGAGTCGTCGGCGTTCTTGAAGAAACCGAAACCGGCAACCCACGAGAGGAGCATGTCGGCACCGTCAACCGGTACACCATCTGACCACGTCACGGCGTCGTTGATCGTGTACTTGACCGTGAGGGGCTCGTCGCTGGTCTTCTCATACGTTCCGAATTCTTCCTGCATGAGCAGTTCCGGAGTTGCGTTGTAGTAGTTGAAACCGGAGTTCGCGATGTAGGCCGGAATCGCGTTAGCGACGTTGTTACCGCTGGCCGATGCCGAGTTAAACTCCGATGCAATGTCATTCCAGGCGACCGAAATGGACGTCCCTTCAATGACTTGGGATTGGTACGGAAGCGCACAGCCGGACAGAACGATGACGCTCGTTCCGACGGCGGCTACCGAAGCGAGAAGTCGCTTGGTTTTCACTGATTTCCTCCTAGGTGGGCACGTGGGATTAGCAACGCGCGGTGCGCGTTCCATGCCGTTGTTCAGCCAAGACTATTGCTATTTTGACCAAAAATGTCAAGCCAGATGAATCAGTTAGATTAGAAAACGTAATCCTCAATGTGCTTAGGCGCGATGGAAGGAGTTGTCGATGACCCGTGCGAAGTGGGAAATCGTCGTGGTTCTGCTGCTGAGCTACGGCATGTCTGCCCTCTATTCCGTCGTCGGAATCGCGAATCGCCTCACTCAACCGACGCCACTGTCACAACAAACCGCGACACTGAACCGGCCACTTGCGACTCAAGAATTGTTTGACCTCATCTATCAGTTGCTCGGCGTCGTGTCGGGTCTCGCTCCCGTCGCACTCGTGGTATGGCTCGTATGGCGCGACACGCCACCGCGCCTCGGCGCTATCGGCATCGGGTGGTCGGGTGGCTTTTCGTGGTCAAAAGCGCGGCACGAGATTGCCGTAGGTTTCGGCCTCGCCGCACTGATCGGCATCCCGGGAATCGGCGTGTACCTTGCCGCTCGTGCCCTCAATTTCGGGGTGACGGTGGTCCCCACCGCACTCGACGCACACTGGTGGACCGTTCCCGTTCTCATCCTGTGGGCTCTTCGCGCCGGAGTCGGTGAAGAGGTCGTCGTGATCGGCTACCTTTTTGATCGACTTAAGTCGCTCGGGTGGTCACCGTGGATTATCGTCACCGCCGCCGCCG
>CAIRWJ010000121.1 GCA_903882245.1 uncultured Microbacteriaceae bacterium
ATCTCGGCGATATGCGTGGTCATCGTGAATCCGTGTTCGCTCGCATTTCGCACAGCCCATTGTTCGATTTCATCCCCGTCGAGTTCGACGGTCGCCGCACAATCGATGCACACGAGATGGTGATGGTGGGCCGTGCCACACAGTCGATACAGCGATTCGCCATTCCGGTTGACGGAATCAACTGCACCCTCATCGGAAAGGCCCTGCAAGGTTCGGTAGACGGTTGCCAGTGATGGTGCGTCTGCACCGAGCATCGCGTGAAGGTCTTGAGCAGATATGAATTCGCGTGAGTCAGTCAGGGCCGCCGTCACTCTGGTTCGTTGTTGTGTGTTTCGTTTCATCGTGGCGTTCTCAGTCGTGATCCTTGACACCCGTGATGTGAATGTGGTCCTCGTGGTGTTCGATTCCATGTTCGGCGTCCAGATCCTTGTGAATCTCTCGTCGGAGTCGAGGCAACAACCACCGTTTGTAGACAACCCCGTAGAGAAATGCCACAAAAAGCCCGTCGAATACAACTTGCCAGATCAATTCCGAGAGAATGTGGGCCGGGTCAAGAGAGATGGACAGAAGTTCATCCCAAAAGGACAGTCCGGCGTTGTGTATATCTGCGGCGAGCTTATTGATTATCATTCTCATAAACTAGCGTTATTGAGAACGATTGTCAATAATTAGTCCAGCAACATCGCGGGTTCTTCGATGATGCTCGCGACATCCGCCAGGAAACGGCTTGCGACGTCGCCGTCGACAACCCGATGGTCGAACGATGCACCGATGGTCGTGACGAAACGAGGTTCGATCCGGCCGTCGACAACCCACGGTTTTTGCTTGATCGCGCCCAGAACGACAATGCTGACTTCACCGGGATTGATGATCGGGGTTCCTGTATCGACACCGAACGAGCCGAGGTTCGTGATCGTGATTGTGCCGTTCGACATGTCGTCAATCGTCGTCTTACCGTCGCGGGCCGTCACCGTGAGGTTCTCGAGGCCGAGCGCCAACTGCTTCATGTTGAGCGTGTGCGCCTCTTTGACATTCGGCACGATGAGTCCGCGCGGAGTTGCCGCGGCGATGCCGAGATTGACGTAGTGGTGAACGATGATGTCCTTGTCAGTCCACGACGAGTTCACGTTCGGGTTCCGCTGAACCGCCCAGATGACGGCCCGAGCCATCACCAGGAGTGGGGAAATGCGAATTCCCTGGAAGTCCGGCGAGGCCTTAAGGCGCTTGACGAAGTCCATCGTTCGCGTCGCGTCAACGTCGACGAAAACCGACACGTGCGGAGCTTCAAACTTTGACTTGACCATCGCGGTCGCAATCGCTTTTCGCACGCCCTTGACGGGAATGTATTCCTCGCGCTCACTGGGCCATTCGGGAGTTTCCACGTTGCGGAACACCGTTTTGACCTGGGATTGGCGAACCACGTCATCGCGGGTCACCTCACCGCGAGCGCCCGTTGCCAAAACCTTCGTAATATCGACGCCGAGTTCCTTCGCCAGCTTTCGCACGGGTGGTTTCGCCATAACTGGGGCTGCTCCGGCTGGTGGGTAGACGACGGGCTCGTCGCCGAGGGTAGCGTCGGGAATCTGTGCCGGGATGCTGGGTGATGTGCGCGAGCCGCGCCGTGAGGTCACATGGCCTGCGCTTCCATATCCGACAAGAACGGCCTCTGCTGCGGGTTCCGTCTTGGCCTTCCCCTTAGCCTTGGTGTCCGGCGCAGGGGTTGCAGCCACTGGTCCGGGAGCGGGGTGAAGCGTCGCGGGAACGCCGCTCGCGGAATCAACTTGAATGATCGGAGTGCCGACAGGCACGGTATCCCCCTCGCCAGCAAGCAAGGCCACGATGGTTCCCGCAAACGGGCTGGGCAATTCCACGAGCGACTTCGCCGTCTCGATCTCGACCAGGATGTCGTTTACCGCAACGACATCGCCCTTCTTCACGCGCCACTGAACAATTTCGGCCTCGGTCAGACCCTCGCCAACATCGGGGAGCGGAAAATCAACAACGGCCACGGTCAGTACCCTCTCGCTCGATCGACGGCGTCGAGAATGCGGTCAACGTCGGGAAGAAAGACGCCCTCAAGGTTTGCTGGCGGGAACGGAACATCGAACCCACTGACGCGCAACACGGGGGATTGCAAGAAATAGAACGCGCGTTCGGCAACGGTGGCTGCGATTTCAGAGCCGACAGACGCGCTCCCCGGCGCTTCCTGCGCCACCACAAGTCGTCCCGTTTTCTCGACCGATGCGACGATGGGGTCGTAGTCAACAGGTGACAGCGACCGTAAATCAATCACCTCGAGGCTGATTCCCTCACCCTTGGCAACCTCGGCCGCGTCCAGAAGCATCGCGACCATCGCGCCATGACCGACCACCGTGACATCTGTCCCGATTCGAACCACTCGTGACTGGTGCGCTGGCGCCGGGGTTCCGTCGACGTCGACGTCGCCTTTCGGCCAATAACGCGCCTTCGGTTCGAGAAAGATGACGGGGTCGTTCGACTGAATCGCCTGTTGGATCATGTGATAACCATCATTGGGTGTCGCCGGAGACAGGACGCGAAGCCCCGGTGTGTGAGCAAAATAGGCCTCGGGGCTCTCCTGGTGGTGCTCAACCGCACCGATGTGTCCGCCATAGGGGATGCGGATGACAACGGGGAACGACTGATCGCCCTGATGCCGCGACGTCTGTTTCGCGAGTTGAGACATGATCTGGTCGAACGCTGGGAACACGAAGCCATCGAATTGAATTTCGCAGACCGGCCGGTACCCGCGCATCGCGAGCCCGATTGCCGTTCCGACGATTCCCGACTCTGCAAGCGGAGTGTCCAAAACACGGTTTTCGCCGAATTCGGTCTTGAGACCCTCGGTTACGCGGAAGACGCCACCGAGGGTGCCGATGTCTTCACCCATCAGGAGGACCTTGTCGTTCTCGCGCATCGCACGCTGGAGTCCGAGGTTGATGGCTTTTGCCATCGACAGTGGTTCGCTCATCGCGGACCCCCATAGGACGCTTCGTACTCCGCCAGCCACGCTTTTTGAGCCGCTATGACGGGGTGCTCGTCAGTGTAGACATGGTCAAACATGACGTCGGTGGACGGAGGGGTGAGCGCGAGAACGCGAGCTCGAACATCGGCGGCGAGGTCTTCACCTTCGGTCTTCACCGCGGCAAAAAACTTGTCGGCTTCGCCCTTTGCACGAAGGAACTTTTCGAAACGCGAAATCGGGTCTCGTTCCTTCCACAAATCCTCTTCTGCTTGTTCGCGATACTTGGTGGGGTCGTCACTGGTGGTATGCGCCCCGAGGCGGTAGGTCTGGGCTTCGATAAAGCGAGGTCCCTTGCCGGAGCGAGCGTCGTCGAGCGCAACCTTGGTGACGGCATAGGAAATGAGAACATCGTTTCCGTCGATTTG
>CAIRWJ010000122.1 GCA_903882245.1 uncultured Microbacteriaceae bacterium
CAGAGGAAATCCATGCTTTACCCCCACCGATCGCCTCGCGAAAAGCGTCACCAAACACCGTGGTGATGCACGAGACGACGTGTTCTTGAGCGCTGTTCGCACCAGCGATTCCGCCTTTGCCATAACCCTCGACGGGCTGTCCGCCCAGCAATTCGAGTGCGCGGCGACCGAGTTCTAGCCCGAGAATCGCGCTGTGTTCAGTTAATGATGATAAGTCGTCGTGGAATCCCTCCCCCGCAAAGGGATCCGTAATGACAGCACCAACTGCTGCTTTGATTAGCGGTACCTCGAGTCGCTTGCCCCCGAGCTGACGGGTTTCGGTGACTACCGAATGGTAGGACTGGATTGCGTAATACTTGTCAACTTCTGAAGTCATGGGACTCTATCCTCTCGCCGTGGGATCGTAAATTGCCGTCTCGAGCATCTCGGTCGTGAACTGGTTGCCCTTTGCCATGCTGCGAGTCTCGGCGAAGTACGCCGAGCGGGACTGGCACCGATCGGTGATTCCACGTTCCTGCGCTTCCCAGGACACGAGGTCTGCGGCGAGGTCGCCGGTCGACGTGCTCGCGGCGACGGCGAGCGTGTAAGCGTTTCCCATTGCACACCCCGCCCCTTGCGCAAGAGCTGGGCACATTGCATGTGCGCTGTCACCAACTAGGGCGACGACACCGTTGGTCCAATTGTCCAGAACGTTGGTTTGGTAACCGTCGTAGCGACCGTGAATCCGTGCAGCCGGAGTCAGGATCGGCTCGAGGTGCGGGAAGTTCTCAACCCACACATCGAGGTTGATCGGAACGGCCGACCCTTCCTTGTCGTCGACGGGTGACATGAGTGCAATATAAAGTTCATCGTCGTTGCAGGGTACATAGAGGACCCGAAGCACGCGGGGCTCAAAGTTCCAGAAGTCGATGACGTTATCCCATTCGCCTGGACCGAGAAGTTCCTTGTTGCGAGGGACGATGAGGCGCGTAATGCCGTCGCGCGACTTCGTTCTGGTCTGCTCGAATCCAATAGAGTCGCGCACCTTTGAGAGAACGCCATCAGCACCAATGACGAGATCAGCAGAACGGACCTCGCCCGACGCCAGCGTAACAGAACCACTCGGGTCGGCCGTGACTACTTCGGAGTCGACTTTCAACTCGACTCCGGCCTTTGCCGCTGCCTCTACCAAAACTTCGTGGAGCGCTTTCCGAGTCATGCTCCGCCACGGCAAGCCATCGAACGTTTCTTTGGAAACCGTCATGTTTTGGCTGCGAGTCTCGTAGAACGGGGGAACCATCGATCGCGGCTCGAGGGCGTCATATGCACCGATAGCCTTCAACACCTGAAGGCTGTTGTTCCACAAGACGATGCCCGCACCGAGCGGTCGGAGTTCAGCCGATTTCTCGTGAATGGTGACGGTCCATCCCTTTTGCCCAAGCACGGTGGCAGCGGTGAGCCCAGCGAATCCTGCTCCAACCACTTCTGCGTGTCGAGTTTCTTTGCTCATTAGGTTGCTGCTCTCTGTTGGGTGTCGTCAATTGCGACGAACCGTTGGGCTCATTCTACTTCTAGTGTTTTTCATATGTCAATATAAACTTTGTACCATTTACAAAATAGCCCCAATTTTGGACAACGCTGAGTGCCGTGACATCGGTCCCGGCTTGCCTTCTCTAGTGGCGGGTATGTCCGCCATCAACGACGATTGTCGAGCCTGTGACCCAGCGCGCTTCTTCCGAAGCGAGGAAGGCAACCGTCGGTGCGATGTCTTCCGGCAGGCCGCGCCGCGGGATGGCCTGCATCGGCACAACATAGTCAAAGCCGTGGCGGTGTTCGCCCGCCATAACGCCTTCACTTTCGGTAAGTCCGGGGGCAACCGCGTTCACGGTGATACCGAACTTACCGATCTCGCCCGCGAGGGCACGGGTGAATCCGATGACTGCACCCTTCGACGCGACATAGTGTGCAAGGTTCGGAGTGCCCGCCACGAAAACGTTCGATGCGATGTTGATGATTCGCCCGTAACCGGCTTCTTTCATGACATCGCCAACAGCACGACACATGAGGAAGAGTCCGTCGACGTTCACGGACATGACACGGCGCCACTCGGTGAAGTCAATGTTTTCCCAGGGAATGAACGGCACGACGGCCGCGTCGTTGACGAGAATGTCAATTCGCCCGTATTCCGCCAACACAGCTTTGACGAGGTTGGCGACGGACTTTTCGTCGCTCACGTCGGTCACGACCG
>CAIRWJ010000123.1 GCA_903882245.1 uncultured Microbacteriaceae bacterium
CAGGCCGCTCCAATCGCGATTCCACCGATCGCGAACAAGACGGTTTGCAGCCCGACAAGTCCGAGCCATGGCGCGAGCCCGAGATAGACGGAGACCCACTTCGCCACGGCTCCGTAATACACGAACCCCGTGACGGCACCGAGAATGATTGATTGCCCGATCGTCACGCGCCGAAAGGCGAACACCATGAGTGGGACGCCAACGAACACGAGCGGCCAGATTCCGGGCTGTGGGAAGGCGAGGCTCGCGATGAAAGCACCGAATCCCGCTTGAACGAGGCGGAGGACAAAGGCTTTCACGGGTTCAGCCTATTCGCTAGAGCGTTGCGGAATCGGCGACGATTCCCCGCCGAATGAGCGGAATGGTGTCGCGGGCGATCGCGGCCAGCGCGGGCTCGGCGACGTGTGAAATCTGGTCAAGCGAATCGATGACTTGTTTGGCCCAGCGCACAAAGTCTCCGCCGGCGAGACCGCACTCGCGAAGGACGTCGTCGAGGCGTTGACCCTTGGCCCAACGCTGAATTCCAAGGGCGAGTCCGAACGCGAGTGGTGGCGTGATCTCGAGGTCCTCGGCGGTTTCGGCGTCGCTCAGCGAATCCCAAATGCGCTCCATCGCCGTCGTCACGTCGCTGAATGACCCCTTGGGAATTCTCATGTTGATGTTGTTGTCGTCGTCGCGTCGCGATTCGTACATGACTGTTGACAGGGCAGCAGCCAGAAGCGGGCCGTCAAGCCCCTCCCACAGCCCCGCTCGCAGACATTCCGCGATGAGAAGGTCGCGCTCGCCATAGATGCGCTTGAGTGCCACCCCGGCGTCGGTCAGGGTGTAGTCATCGCCGTCCTGGACAAGATAACCATGAGCGTGCAGAACTCGGCACACGCGGTCGAAAACGCTCGCAATTGCGCCCGTCTTGTTCTTGATCTGGTTGGCGATGCGGTCCGTCTGACTCTGCAGTTTCCAGAACCGTTCACCCCAGCGGGCGTGCTTTTCGCGATCGGGGCACGGGTGGCACGAATGTTTCCGCATCCGACCGCGCAGTTTTTCGATGTGGTCGGCGCGTTTCTTGGCGACGGCGTGGGGCGTGTGTCCGCCCCGTTCGTTCTTGCCCTCGAGATCGGTCAGTTCGCGACGAATCTTGGAATACTCGCGAAAATCACCGAGGTGACAATCCATCGCCTCGGAATACTCGGTGAGTGACTTCTGGTTCTGTCGAACGGTCACCGACAGGTCAACCACGGCTCGGTCAGCCTGGAACTGTGCGAATGACTGTTCGAGAATCTCACGCGCCGTGTTCCGCCCGTAACGTTCGATGAGGTTGACCGCCATGTTGTAGGTCGGCACGAAACTCGAATACAGCGGATACGAGCGACGCGATGCGAGCATGCCCAGCGCATGCGGATTCATCCCGTCGCGCCAGATGATGACCGAGTGTCCCTCGACGTCAATACCGCGACGCCCCGCTCGACCCGTCAACTGGGTGTACTCCCCCGGAGTAATCGCGACCCGCGATTCGCCGTTGTACTTGTCCATCTTCTCAAGGACCACACTCCGAGCAGGCATGTTGATACCGAGGGCGAGTGTCTCGGTGGCAAAAACCAACTTGACGAGCTTGCGGCGGAACAGGTGTTCGACGATTTCTTTGAACACAGGAATCAGCCCAGCGTGGTGCGAAGCAACACCCGCCATGAGGGAATCCTCCCACTCGTGGAATCCGAGCGACGACAGGTCTTCACCGGACAAGTGCG
>CAIRWJ010000124.1 GCA_903882245.1 uncultured Microbacteriaceae bacterium
GGCACGGTCGACCAGTATGCCGTCAATTGTCCCTAATTCACCGGTGTCTGGCGTCACTAAACCGAAGCCGATTGCCTCGCAGCCTTCTTCAACATTCGCGTCGCGCACAAGGGCCTCGGTCACGGGGTCGATTCGGCTATAAAACACCGACTTGCGGGTGTTGTGATACACCGCACCTTTCGCCGCACGGTAGGCCTCGGCCGAACCGTGCCAATCGAGATGGTCCTCGGCGATGTTGAGGCATGCGCTGACCAGCGGGCGAAGTGCCCCTTCCCCGACGGTAGGCAACCAGTGCAATTGGAAACTTGAGATCTCGACGACAAGAAATTCGAAACCTGTTGGGTCGCGAACTGCGTCCAATACCGGGACGCCGATATTTCCAACCGCTGCGACGCGAAATCCCGCTGTCGCTAAAAAGTGTGCAGTGAGCTGAGTCGTTGTCGTCTTGCCATTGGTCCCCGTGATGAGGATCCACTCCGCGGTCAATACTTTGTCCCGGACTCGCCACGCAAGTTCGATGTCACTCCAGATCTGAATCGACTCGGTAGCGGCCCAGGAGACGATCGGGTGTTGAGGGGAAATACCCGGACTGACGACGATCACATCCGGCGTAAACTCGGCAGCCAACCGGACCATCTCGGTCTCGTCCGGCGCGATCGCATAGTCAACTCCGATGACGTCAAGAATCGCGGTGTGCTCGTCTGACGCACCTGCGGTGACAACGAACGCGTCACACCCGAGTTCCCACAGCGTGTCGGCGACAGAAAACCCCGTAACCCCCAGCCCCACCACGAGGACTTTGACGCCCTTCCAATCAGCGTTCCAACTCGTCAGACCGGACAGGCGAGACATTACTGACTCGCCCATTCGAGGTAGAACAAACCGACCCCGAGACCTACTCCGAGTGTCGCAATCAACCAGAATCGAACGACAACAGTGATCTCGGCCCACCCCTTCAATTCGAAGTGGTGATGCAGCGGACTCATGAGAAAAATGCGTTTGCCCTTCGTCAACTTGAAGTACGCACGCTGGATGATGACCGATCCCGCCACAATCACAAAGAGCGATCCGATGAGGATGATAAGAAGTTCGGTTCGGGTCAAGATCGCGAGAGCTGCGATTGCACCGCCGAGGCCCAATGACCCGGTGTCACCCATGAAGATTTGAGCGGGCGTCGTGTTCCACCACAGAAACCCCACAGTACTTGCGGCGATGGCGGCGGCGATCGCAACCAGGTCCAGAGAGTCTCGAGCCTCGTAGCACTTATAGGCCACCTCGGGGTCCAATACAGAGTTGAAGCATGACTGGTTGAATTGCCAGAAGCCGATGATGACGTAGGAGATTATCGCAAGAATTGCGCTGCCGGAGGCCAGCCCATCAAGTCCGTCAGCAACGTTGACTCCATTTGCTGTGGAGATGACAATGAGGTTCGTCCACAGCACGTAAAGGATGACACCGACGATTCCGCCGATGACGGCGAAGTCGAGCCATGGAATGTCTCTCACCGCACTGATGGCCATCGAGGCCGGGGTCATGCTGTTCTCATCGGGGAAACTGATGGCGAGGAGTGCAAAAACCGTAGCGACGAGAGCCTGTCCGAAAACTTTCGCCCAACCCCCGAGACCGAGACTGCGTTGTTTTCGTATCTTGGTGAAATCGTCGATGAAGCCGACGATTCCCATTCCGGTCATCATGAAAATGACGAGAAGTCCACTCAGGGTCGGCGTATCCTGTTCGACAAGGTGCCCAAGGGCGTAACCGATAACAGCGCCGAGAACGATGACGATTCCGCCCATTGTCGGCGTCCCACGCTTCGTGTGGTGGCTTTGTGGCCCGTCATCGCGAATCAATTGCCCCCAACCGAGGCGAACGAACAAACGAATGAACGCGGGTGTCATGAACAGTGAGAACGCGAGGGCGAAACTGGCGCCAAAGAGCACTGACCTCATGGTCGATCCCCCTTCAGTCGCTCGACAACATCGCCCAGCGAAACGTCCACTCCACCGGTTACAAGAATCGCCACCCGCGGGCCACGGAAACTCGTAATCTCATCGTAGGCGTGTGCGGTGTCGGAAACGGGGATTGACTCTCCATCCCATGAACCTTCTTGCTCGGCCGCACGGTGCATTCCATGAGCTCTTTTCCCGACGACGACGAGATGATGAATGTTGAGTCGAACATTGATTCGTCCGAGAGCATCAAGATTGTCTGCAACATCATCGCCGGCGATGAGCCCTGCGACATGAACCGTGTCAAATCCGTCAATTCGATACTCCGCGAGCGCTCGCTGCGCGCCACGAACCTCGTCGAAATCTGTCACGTCGTGTGCGTCGAGCAACACCGTACCGTCGTCTAGCGTCACGACCTCAATCATGCCCAACCGGCATCGTCCAGAGCGGACCGAGCCAGCTCGCGCGCGGAGTAGCGTGTCCGTTCGCCTCGGATGTCCCGGTAATCCTGATGTCCCGGGCCCGCCCACAAAATGGAGTCCCCTTCGCGTGCGAGTGATACAGCGAGTCGAATGGCGTTCTCCGGCGGCGATTCTTCGAAGATCTCTGGGCCATTTGCAACCGATCGGGCCGCGTCGAGCAGTTGCGCGCGAATGGAGGCGGGGTCTTCGAATCGGGGGTGATGGTCGGTGATGATGAGAATGTCGCATCCTTCGGCCGCGACGCGAGCCATATCGAATCGCTTCGACGCGTCGCGGTCTCCATCCGCACCGAAAACCATGATGGTTCGACCCGTTGTGAAACGTCGCACTGCCTCCAAAGTGTGATCAAACGCGTCCGGCGAATGCCCGAAATCGACGTAGACGTTTGGTCCACGGTCGCCCGACACCTTCTCTGTCCGCCCGGGCAGATAGGTCTGAATTCCGTTGTCCCGTTCCAGCGCCGCGGCAATCACGTCAGGGTCATACCCCGCCTCGATAAGCATGACAAGGGCAAGCCCAGCATTTGCAGCCATGTGGCGCCCGATGACTGGCTCACGCGTCGAGATGGACACGCCGTCCGCCGACATCAACGTGAACGCCGTGAAGGCGGGATTGTCCTCTGTCACCTCAACCTGCCAATAAGCGGACGGATCTCCTGTTGACGAAATTGTGGTTACGGGAATGTGTGACTCTTCGACGATTCGGTGCCCCCATGTTGTATCCAGGGATACAACGCCGCGACGAGCAACATCAGGGTGAAACAGCGCACGCTTCGCTCGGAAATAGTCCTCCATGTCGGAATAGTCGTCGAGGTGGTCGTGCGAAAGGTTGGTGAAACCGGCGACGTCGAACCTAATTCCGGAAACACGATTGTGCGTCAGGGCTTGAGCAGACACTTCGATGACGACCGCGCGGACGGCGGCTTCTTTCATCCGGGCGATGAGCGCGTGAAGTTCGCTGGCCTCGGGTGTCGTCAATCGCGAAACAAAATTCTCGCCAGCGATATGACGCTCAGCTGTTGTAGACAGTCCCGTGGTGATTCCCATTTGGCGCAAGACCCCTTCAAGCAGATACGCCGTTGAGGTTTTCCCGTTCGTTCCCGTAATTCCAAAATATTGCGGAGCATCATCATCGGTTCGATAGATCCACCGAGCGATGTCCCCAAGTGAGGCACGTGGTGATTCAACGACAACAATCGGTAATCCACAATCGGCCGCGATTACCGCTCCATCATCATCCGTGAGTAATGCGACCGCTCCATTTGCACGGGCGTCATGGGCGAACTCGGCGCCGTGGCGGTTCGCACCGCGCACGGCAACGAACATGTCGCCCGCCGTCACTTCGCGGGTCATCACCGTCAATCCAGAAATCTCGACACCGCGCAGATTTCCTATTGATCGGAGGCCGAACTCAGAAACCAAGAGGTCAAGCGATCGCGGACTAACGTGATCGGGTCGAATAACGGGTGGGATGTTTCCAGTCACGCGTCGATTTCCTTCACCATTCGATCGGCCAGTTCTCTGCTTTCCCAGTGGACGGCGGGACCCGATAGTACTTGAGCGTTTGTCCCATGAGTGTAGCGAACGAGGTGGCCGCCGCGAGAGAGGTTCGTTCGAATTGGGGCAAGCCAAAGGTGACAACGATGGCGAACTGTGGATTCTCGGCAGGCGCGACGCCGGCGACCGAGATGATGCGGTCATCGGTGTACGCGCCATTTCGGGCGACTTCTGCTGTTCCGGACTTGATTGCGATGCGATATCCGGGAACCCCCACCAACGATTTTAAGAAACCACTTTTGGCGACGGTTTCCATCATCGAGATTGTTAGGTCTGCAGCGTCGGCCGATACGACCTGAACTCCCTCAGTGGGCGGCTGTTCGATTACCGTTCCATCTGATTTTTCACATCCGGAAATCAATGTGAGTGGTTTTCGTATCCCATGGTTTCCGAGGGTTTGATACGCACTCGCGATTTGTGCACTCGTCGTTGTAATCCCCTGGCCGAAGATTTCGGTGTACTGAGTCACGTTGTCAACTACGTCTGGACTCGCAATGTAACCAGAGTCTTCACCAAGAAAATTGACTGCGGTCTTTTGGCCGATCCCAAAGGAACTGAGAAAGTCATATCGCGCCCGTTTGTTAAGTTGGTGGGCGATCACGTTCATACCGATGTTCGAAGAATTGAGCAGAATACCCGTCGTCGTCCAGCGCTCCGTTCCATGCGCGAAAGAGTCGACAATGAATTTTCCGTCCCCGACGGCAAAACGCCCTGGCACGGTGAACCGGTCCATGGGATTAAGCAGTCCCTGGGCCACCATGGACGCGACGGTGATTGGCTTCACCACGGATCCCGGTTCATACGGAGATGAAAAGAGTCGTGCCCCCATGTCATCGACCTTTGAGCCGTCAACGTTGTTGGGGTCCACGCTCGGCCAATCAGCGGCCGCCAGAATGTGACCGTCTTCAATTCGAACAATGAGCGCGGTCGCCCATGCTGCACCGAGTTCTTTTCCCCGAGCGCTCACAACTTTTTGAGAAAACCACTGGAGATCTGAATCAATAGTGAGGTGAATCGTCCC
>CAIRWJ010000125.1 GCA_903882245.1 uncultured Microbacteriaceae bacterium
GGTCGAAGACATGCCGTTCCTCGAAGACGGAACCCCGGTCGATGTTGTCCTCAACCCGCTTGGTGTCCCCGGACGAATGAACTTCGGTCAGGTCCTCGAACTTCACCTCGGTTGGGCAGCCAAGCAGGGTTGGAAAGTCAACGGAAACCCCGACTGGGCGAAGTTCCTCCCCGAGGAAGCGCGCGAGATTGCTCCCGGCACCAATGTCGCAACCCCCGTCTTCGACGGTGCAAGCGAAGTCGAAATCGCTGGTCTTCTCGACTCGACGCTTCCTCGTGCCAACGGACAGCAGCTCATCGGTTCGTCGGGTAAGGCGCAATTGTTCAATGGTCGCACCGGAGAGCCGTTCCCTGACCCGATTTCGGTCGGCTACATGTACATCCTCAAGTTGCACCACCTCGTCGACGACAAGATTCACGCACGTTCGACGGGACCCTACTCGATGATCACGCAGCAACCGCTCGGTGGAAAAGCACAGTTCGGTGGACAGCGATTCGGCGAGATGGAGGTCTGGGCACTCGAGGCCTACGGCGCTTCCTATGCTCTGCAGGAACTTCTCACGATCAAGTCCGACGACATCGCCGGCCGCGTCAAGGTCTACGAAGCCATCGTCAAGGGCCTCAACATTCAGGAACCTGGTATCCCTGAATCGTTCAAGGTCCTCATGAAGGAAATGCAGTCTCTCGGACTCAACGTCGAGGTACTCGACGGCGCCGAGAACCCTGTCAACCTTCGTGACACGGCGGATGACGCCGACCGCGCAACCGCATCGCTGGGTGTCAACATCGCCCGTGAAGAGTCCGCAGCAGTGGACTTCGCCGAATAGGCACCCCCCAGAGAACTGACTATCGAGAAATACGAAAGAGAAAAAAGTGCTCGACGCAACAACATTTGAACAAATTCGCATCAAGCTCGCGACGAACGAACAAATTCGTTCGTGGTCGAGCGGTGAGGTGAAGAAGCCTGAGACCATCAACTACCGCACGTTGAAGCCGGAAAAAGACGGTCTCTTCGGTGAGCAGATCTTTGGTCCGTCCAAGGACTGGGAGTGCGCCTGTGGCAAGTACAAGCGTGTTCGGTTCAAGGGCGTCACGTGCGAGCGATGCGGTGTCGAGGTCACTCGTCAGGCCGTCCGTCGTGAGCGCATGGGCCACATCGAGCTCGCCGCTCCGGTAACTCACATTTGGTACTTCAAGGGTGTCCCGAGCCGCCTCGGTTACCTCCTCGACATGGCGCCGAAGGACCTCGAAAAGGTCATCTACTTCGCCGCCTATATGGTGACCTACATCAACGAAGAGCGCATCCACCAGGACATGCCGATCGTTGAGAAGATGGTTCAGACCGAAATTCGTGACTACGAAAAGGTCCGCGACGAGGAAATCACCGACCGCCAAAAAGAACTCGAAGACGAACTCGCCAAGCTCGAAGCCGAAGAGGCCAAGGCAGACGTCAAGCGCAAGGCGAAAGAAGCTGCTGAGCGCGAGATGGCGAACATTCGCAAGTCCTTTGACGACGACATCGCACGCTGGCAGCGTGCGTGGGACTCCTTCCGTTCACTCAAGTTGGGTGGCCTGTGGGGTGACGACACGGAGTTCCGATTCCTCGTCGATCACTTCAAGGGAAACACCGACCCCGACAAGACGACTCTTGACGAGGTCTACTTCACCGCTCTCATGGGTGCGGAAGCGATCGAGCACATGCTCAAGGACCTCGGCAAGAACGATCGCGAAAAGCTGAAGGCCGAAGGCGAAGTTCTTCGTGACGAAATCAAGAACGGCAAGGGACAGCGCAAGGTCCGTGCGATCAAGCGTCTCCGCGTCGTCAACTCCTTCCTCGTTCCCGCTGGTCAGGACCCTCGCGACGTTCCTCTTCCCGAGGCGATGGTGTTGCGCGTGATCCCCGTGATCCCGCCGGACCTGCGTCCGATGGTTCAGCTCGATGGTGGACGATTCGCCACGAGTGACCTCAATGACCTGTACCGTCGCGTCATCAACCGCAACAACCGTCTGAAGCGATTCGACGAGCAGATGACCCCGCAGATCATCAAGAACAACGAAAAGCGCATGCTGCAAGAAGCGGTTGACGCGTTGTTCGATAACGGTCGACGTGGACGTCCGGTCACCGGAACAGGTAACCGCGCTCTCAAGTCGCTGTCCGACATGCTCAAGGGAAAGCAGGGGCGCTTCCGCCAGAACCTTCTCGGAAAGCGCGTCGACTACTCGGGGCGTTCGGTCATCGTCGTCGGACCCCAGCTCAAGTTGCACCAGTGTGGTCTGCCCAAGCAGATGGCGCTCGAACTGTTCAAGCCCTATGTCATCAAGCAACTTCAGGACAAGGGACTCGCATCGAGCATCAAGAGCGCGAAGCGTGCCGTTGAGCGCGCCTACCCGGAGGTCTGGGGCGAGCTCGAAGAAATAATCCGCGACCGTCCGGTTCTGCTGAACCGGGCACCAACACTTCACCGCCTCGGAATTCAGGCGTTCGAACCGCAGCTCGTCGAGGGTAAAGCAATCCAGCTTCACCCGCTCGTGTGTGCCGCGTTCAACGCGGACTTCGACGGTGACCAGATGGCTGTTCACCTTCCCCTTTCGGTGGAGGCACAGGCTGAGGCTCGTGTTCTCATGCTTGCGTCGAACAACATCCTCAAGCCCTCGGACGGAAAGCCGGTTACGGTTCCGACCCAGGACATGATCATCGGTTTGCACCACCTCACCTCGGAGCGCTCAGGCGTTGTGGGCGAGGGACGCGCGTTCGGTGGAATCTCTGAGGGTCTCATGGCCTATGACCTCGACAAGTTGCACGTCAACGCGAAAATCAAGATTCGCGTCCCCGGCGTTGTTTTTGCCTCGGGCACCGCTCCGGAAGGCTTCGCCGACGGAAAGGCGTTCGAGACGACTCTCGGGAAAGCCATCTTCAACAGCCTGTTACCCGCCGACTTCCCTTACGTGACGGACGTCGCGGACAAGGGAGTCATCACCGAAATCGTCGAAGTTCTCGCCGAGAAGTATCCGAAGGTTGTTGTTGCGGCAACGCTCGACGCCCTCAAGGACGCTGGATTCCACTGGGCTACTCGTTCGGGAGTCACGGTCGCGCTGAGCGACGTCGTGACGCCGAAAGAGAAA
>CAIRWJ010000126.1 GCA_903882245.1 uncultured Microbacteriaceae bacterium
AAACCTGAAGAAGCCCTTCGAGCCCGCGTTCGCGCATGGAATCCACAATTGCACTGCGCTCGTGAACCGTATCGATGCTCGTGCTGTCAGCGGCCAGCGCTGCAACCAAATCGGATACGACAGACCGAGGTTCGATGTCGAGTCGACGAGCGAGCGGTCCGTTGAGCAACGCGAGGTCAGACAGAACCTGGTCAAGTAATTCGCCGAGTCCGACAAACCCGGCGGGCACGGAGGGCCGGTATGCCGCATTGACCAAGGTGTTCCACTGGGTGCGGGCGACGCTCGCAGCGGTTAGCGCTCCGAGCATGTCGGGAACGTGCGCACCGGGACGTACGAACTCTTTCGCGAGTTTCTTGAGCCGGCGTCTCTGGGCTCCGGGAATCGCGTCATCGCGAGTCTTGGGTGTGTAGGCCGCGACAAAGTCGTCGATAGACCTGTCGAAAAGTTCGGGCGTGAATCTGTCCAGCGTTGCGCTCACACCGCGCAGCGTGTCGAGTCGATAGCGAAGATCCTCTAGCGAGGAACCAGCTCCGACCGGCGTCGGCTCGAGAATTTCCACCGCCATGCTTTCGAGCGTTGAGAGGCTAACCGTGTCGAGGCGAGTGGCCGCGTGCAATGCCGCGGAGGCTTGATCCGCGTTATCAAAATGCGCCGTCGCCCATGGTGACGCTGCGCGAGCGGATTGGAACTGGCCGAGGTCAGCAGCCGCGAGGAGCGTACTCACAACCTCGTCCATCGAGGATGTCAAGGCGATGACGGAATCGACATCAAGCGACACTTCGTTGGTTGCATCGGTCGTATTCGCCAAACGCGCAAGTTCACGAATCGCGTCCAGAACGCTGACACGGAAACGCGGGTCGGGTTGGTTGAGGGCCGTCCGGTAATCACCGATGACGCTGCGCATTCGTAGGAGCGCCGTGTCGACATCCATGGTGTTGGGCGCGGGTGTTTTTTCGATTCGGCTGATCGAACGAATGAGGTCAGCCTTGATTGTGGAGGGCGATGCACCGAGACCGTCGAGCCCGAGGGTGCCGAGGGTGCGTCGAATGTCGTCCAGTCGTGCTCGACGCGGGCCAGCGACGAGGACTCGTTTGCCCGAACGAATGAGTTCACCCACAGCGTTGACAATGGTTTGCGTCGCGCCCGAACCTGACGGGGTGCCGACAACAATCGAGTTGCCGGCAACAATGTGCGCAATGATTCGTTCCTGTTCGGTGTCTGCATCGAGCAAGAGGCTGTCGGTGTCGAGGCTTCGCGTGTCCGAATTACCCGGGTCTACCGCTGCGTGACTCTCGGTAACGAGGCCCAGCGCATTCTGGTTCCCGCCGATCGTATCAAGAAGCGGGTGGTCGAGAATTCGAGCGGCGCTCACCATGTTCGATGCAACATCGCTCAGATTGGCAATTGCCAGCGTGGGAACGACCATGGCGCCGTCGATGTGCGCGATGAGACCGTGCAACCGGTCGAGCGCACCGTTGGGGCGGAATGACCCGTTGTCGTTGGTCAGCGCGACAAAAGCCCGCTCATCAAGTGCGATACCGAATTGGTAGGCGAGCTCGCGGGCGAGAGCGGGGTTAAGGTGCAGAGCACCCGTCAACTGAACTTCGAGGTCGTCTCCTTTTCGGTGCATCGAAATCGGACGCAGCAGCATCGGTGCTGTGAAATGCTCGTCGCCGTTCGTCCACGACACGAGACCGACGGCGAGGAACACAGAGTCGATTCCACGTGCGGCGGCGAGTTCGACCGCTTTGTCGTTGATGCGCGAGGCGTGTTGGCGGGCGCGATGAAGCGCAACATCATCGCGAACGAGGTTTCGTAACAGAGTCGGCGTGCCGGCGAAGAATCGGGCGAGGCCGCCGGGGTGGCCCGTGCTCAGTTCGATGGAGACGTGGCTCGGAAAATGCAGAAGGGGGTTCGTTCCTCCAAGTTTCGAAAGTTCGCGTCGCCACTGTTCCCACACAGTGTCAGCGACGTTGGTTATCGTCGCCGTTGGGTTACCGGTGGCAAGGTTCGACGGGTCATCGAAAGCAGACAGCGCGCGGGAAATGTCGCCTGTCCAGTCGCCTTCGTCCGACTCCAACACACTTTTACGCTATCGGGAACGCCAATAATTCCATGTAACCACTCCGATGG
>CAIRWJ010000127.1 GCA_903882245.1 uncultured Microbacteriaceae bacterium
CAGGCCGCCTGGGCCCAACTTGATCTGCACATCCCTGAGGTCGGCGGGAATATTCTCGGTTACTCGCTCGCGCATCTTTTGGACCGACTCAACGAAACCTTCGCGAGTAGAGCTAGACCACACCACGTCCGAGAGTGCGGCGAGGTAGTCGGTGCCGAGAGCGACATCACCGGCCATTGGTCGCGCTTTGAGCATGGCTTGAAACTCCCAGTTCTCGGCCCACCGCTCGTAATATGCCACGTGTGATTCCAGCGTTCGCACCAGCGCACCTTTCGCGCCTTCCGGACGCAAATTGGTGTCCAATTCCCACAGCGAGGGCTCAAGACCCGGTTCGTTGACGGTCGCCACGATCGACCGCGCCCACTTCGTTGCCACGTCGACTGCGTCGTTTGAATCAATACCGCGCGCGCCGCACACAAAGATCACGTCGACGTCCGAGACGTAGTTCAGTTCACGAGCACCCGCTTTACCCATCCCTACGATGGTGAGAGCCGTATTGTCCCTGATGTTGGCTGGTGCGTCTACGCTGTCCTTCGCTAGTTGAAGCGCCGCGTCCAGAACCGCGCTGGCGAGGTCGGCAAGGGCAGCGCCAACCAAATGAACAATCGCAGATGCATCCGGTTGCGAGAGGTCCCACGAAGCGATGGTTACCAAACGCTCGCGATATCGGAGGCGAATATCGTCGACCGATACCGCTCCAGCGAATGCGGCACGGTATTCCGCCTCCGTGGGCAACGATTCGGGCGGAAGAACCCGGTCAAGAGCAGACGGCCTTCGCACAAGGAATTCGGCGAGACCGTCGCTGGCGCCGAGCACTCGAATCAGAGCAGATCGATGTTCCGCGACGGCAAGAACTGAATCGAGGAGTTTGCGGGACGAATCCGCCAAACGGCCGAGCCAGCGGACCGCATTATCGGCGCTGGCGGCCACCGCGAACCACTCGGAGTCGAAGCCATTGCTAACCAAAAGTTCGCGCGCACCCGACAGATCCACAAACCCGACTCGGGCTAGATCGGTGAGGCTCGGTGCTGCGGCCATGCCTACAACTGGCGGAAGTTCGTGTCCAACTCCCACGGCGTCACCTGGCGACCGTAGGCGTTCCATTCCGCTTGTTTGTTGCGAATGAAGAAGTTGAAGACCTGCTCACCGAGAGTTTCGGCAACCAGTTCGCTTTCCTCCATGTAGTGCAACGCGCGGTGCAGATTTTCGGGGAGCGGCCGATAGCCGAGTGCACGCCGTTCGGTTGCCGTGAGACTCGCGATGTCTCCCTCAGCTTCGGGGGCCAGCTCGTAACCTTCGTCGATGCCCTTCATCCCCGCTGACAAAAGGAGCGCGTATGCCAGGTAGGGGTTTGCGGCAGCGTCCAAGCCGCGATATTCAATTCGAACGGACTGTTCTTTGCCCGGCTTGTACATCGGCACTCGAACAAGGGCCGACGTGTTGTTGTGACCCCAGGTGATGAACGGCGGAGCCTCACCACCGCCCCAGAGTCGCTTGTACGAGTTCACGAACTGATTGGTCACCGCTGTGATCTCGTGAGCGTGGGTGAGAATTCCGGCGATGAACTGCCGTCCGATCGTCGACAACTGGTAGGGCTTGCTCGCGTCGTAGAACGCGTTGGAGTCGCCTTCGAACAGCGACATGTGAGTGTGCATTCCACTCCCCGGGTGGTTTGCGAGGGGTTTCGGCATGAAGGTCGCGTAAACGCCTTGTTCGATCGCGGCTTCTTTCACCACTGTCCTGAAAGTTTGAATGTTGTCGGCGGTCGTCAACGCGTCGGCGTATCGAAGGTCGATTTCGTTCTGGCCGGGGCCTGCTTCATGGTGCGAAAACTCGACCGAGATTCCGAGGTCTTCCAAATGGCGAACAGCGTTGCGACGAAAATCGTGCGCTGTTCCGCCCGGAACGTTATCGAAATAGCCCGCCTCGTCGACCGGGACGGGGTTTCCCTGATTGTTGTCTTTGAAGAGGTAAAACTCGATTTCGGGGTGCGTGTAAAAGGTGAAACCTTTTTCTGCCGCCTTGGCGAGCGCGCGGCGCAAAACGTAACGAGGGTCCGTGGCCGCTGCTTGTCCGTCCGGAGTTGTGATGTCGCAGAACATGCGCGCCGTGGGGTCCACTTGACCGCGCCACGGGAGCACCTGGAAGGTTGTGGGGTCCGGGTGCAACAACACGTCCGCCTCGTAAACACGGGTGAGCCCTTCCACGGATGAGCCGTCCACGCCGAGTCCCTCGGCGAAGGCGCCTTCAACTTCGGCCGGCGCAAGCGCGACATTCTTGAGCGTTCCCGAAACGTCGGTGAACCACAGACGGACGAACTTGACACCGCGTTCCTCGATGGTGCGGAGCACAAACTCCTGCTGCTTTTCCATGGGACTCCTTCGACGCTTTCCCTGCGCTACTAGGCTACTTGTTATGTCGAGGATTCGGTTCGCGCTGGCCCAGCTGAACCCCATCGTGGGTGACGTCACGGGCAACTCGCTCGCGATTCTCGACGCGGTTGCGGATTCCTACGCCCGCGGTGCCCGCGTGATTGTGACACCAGAGATGTCAATCACGGGCTATCCCGTCGACGATCTCGCGTCAAGCACCGATTTCATCCGCCAGTCCGAGGCCGGGGTCAACTCTCTCGCCGCTCGACTCGCGTCCGACGGATTTGGCGATGCGGTCGTCATCGTGGGTTACCTCTCTGAAGCCGCGGAAACGGAGTTCGGTGGCGCACGAGCGCACAACTCGCTCGGGGTTCTGCACGAGGGACGGGTTTTGGCGACCTACGCCAAGCGTCATCTACCGAACTATTCGGTTTTTGACGAAGAACGCGTGTTCGTGCCCGGTGACGGGACTCTCGTGCTGGAAATGGGTGGTGTGCTGACGGGATTTCTGATTTGTGAAGATCTGTGGCGCTCTGATGGGCCCGTCGCCGAGCTTGCGGCCCGTGATCTAGACGCTGTCGTCGTCATCAATGCTTCGCCGTTTGACACAGGAAAAGACGAGACGCGCTTTCCGCTGTTGGCGACAAGGGCCGCTGAGTTCGGTGCGACGGTCGTCTACGTCAACGCGGTGGGTGGACAAGACGACCTTGTTTTCGACGGAGACAGTGCGGTTCTCGACGCCTCGGGCTCGACCTTATTGCGGGCAACGCAATTCGAGCCGGCCCTCGAACTCATCGACATCGGCGGCAGCCGAGAATCGGCAGACGGAATTCCACTGACGGAGCCTCACGACGACATCACCCCCTTCATCGGGGCCGATCTGCCTGACCTTGAGGCCATCTGGGAGGCTCTCGTGCTCGGCGTGCGCGATTACGTCACCAAAAACGGCTTCCCCTCAATCACCCTGGGACTCAGTGGCGGAATCGACAGTGCCGTGTGTGCCGTCATTGCTGCGGACGCAATCGGCGCGAACCGGGTATACGGCGTTTCGATGCCGAGCAAGTATTCAAGCGCCGGGTCGAAGGACGACGCTCGCGAGCTAGCAGAAACCATCGGATGTCACTATGACGTTCAACCAATCGCCGAACTCGTCACACCGTTCGAAACGCAATTGAGTTTGACGGGCGTCGCCGCCGAGAATATTCAGGCGCGTGCTCGAGGCATGATTCTTATGGCGCTCAGTAACCAGCACGGCCATCTGGTGCTCACGACGGGGAACAAATCCGAGGTGGCCGTCGGTTACTCAACGATGTATGGCGACACCGTTGGTGGCTTCGCTCCCCTAAAAGACGTATTCAAGACGCTCGTATGGGAACTAGCTCGTTGGCGCAACGCGGCGGCTGATTCGCGGGGCGAGACCCCGCCCATTCCCCTGAGTTCCATCACAAAAGCGCCGAGCGCAGAGCTTCGGCCTGACCAAACCGACCAGGACTCGCTGCCGCCTTACGACGTACTTGACGCGATTCTCGAACAACTCATCAGTCAACGGCATTCGATCAGTGCGGTCGTCTCGGCTGGATTTGATCGCGCCACGGTGGAACGCATCGCCAATCTTGTCGCGGGAAGCGAATGGAAGCGTCGACAGGGTGCAATTGGGCCCCGCATCTCGCGAATGGCGTTCGGACGCGAACGCCGACTGCCAATCACCGTGCGACACACACCAGGCTTAGGTTAACAGAGTCTTCGCCGGAGAGCCCTGCCTCCTCGGCCGATGATCAGTCGTCGGCGGCGTCCTCTTCGTCACGCCACGCCTGGGCACGTTCAGCAGCAATTTGAGGCGCGCGCGCGGCGTCCTCACGGGTTTCGAACGGTCCGTCACGGTCACTTCCGAGGGACAACGGTCCTTCTTCGACTTCTCCTGTTCGATGGTTGTACCACCACGCCATAGACACTCCCTCAGTAGAATGCCATTATCGCCCCAACTGGGCTCACCCGAACCCGGAGACCACCATGACACAGACAATTGGCATCGACATCGGTGGGACCGGTATCAAGGCCGCGATTGTTAATGTCGTCTCTGGGGAGTTCGTCGGTGAAAAAATCAAGGTCGGCACTCCCGCCGGAGCAATCCCCGGCGATGTAGCTCGCGTTTGCCGTGATTTGGTTGAACAACTAGATCCCGGCGGTTCGTTGCTCGTTGGTGTCTGTTTCCCCGCCGTCATTATCGATGAGGTCGCGTTCTCTGCATCTAACGTTGATGAGTCGTGGGTTGGTCTCAATGTCGGAGACCTGCTCGAGGCGACACTGGATCGACAAGTTCATGTCGTCAACGATGCCGACGCGGCAGGGTTCGCGGAATACATGTTTGGCGCGGCACGGGGCGTTCAAGGGCTCGTCCTCGTGACAACGCTGGGAACCGGAATCGGCTCGGCCCTGATCTACAACGGCATTCTCGTGCCGAATTCCGAGCTCGGACACATGACCATGCCCGGTCGCCAGAATCGAACGGCAGAGCAACTCGCAGCGAACGTCGTCCGAGAGCGAAAGCGCCTGTCGTGGAGCCGCTGGGCCGAGCACCTGCAGGTCTTCTACGAGACGCTGGAAATGTTGTTCTCCCCTTCACTTTTCGTCGTTGGCGGTGGGGTGTCGAAGGAGTACGAAAATTTCTTGCCACTCTTGACACTCCGGACGCCGATTGTTCCTGCCGAGCACTTTAATAACGCCGGGATATTGGGTGCCGCGGCGCTCGTTCCAATCGAACGGTAGAGACGAGGGGCCGGCCGATACGCCGGGTTCTGTCGTGGACGGTCATCTTTCTCGACGCCGCGTTACCGCGGAGTTCTAGCAACCTACCCGATGCCTCGGCGAGCCGCGTCAATGGCATCTGTCTGGTCTTGCTCCGGACGAGGTTTACCTAGCGAAGCCGGTCACCCGGCCTCCTGGTGGTCTCTTACACCACCGTTTCACCCTTACCCTTGCGGGCGGTCTATTCTCTGTGGCACTGTCTCGCGGGTTACCCCGGGTGGGTGTTACCCACCATCCTGCTCTGTGGAGCCCGGACGTTCCTCGGCACCTTTCGGTGACGCGACCGCCTGGCCGACCCTCTCGTTACTCCATGGTAGCGACTAGCCGAACGAGTCGCGACGGTCCATCGACTCGTTCGCGACGGCATCCGCTCGAGAATTGAACTCGCGGGCAATCCATTCGAACGTCACGTCCGCCCCAGCGATGACTGCATGTGCTTCCCGCGCAAGCTCGCGCATGTCGGGGTGCTTAATTTTCCATCGGCCCGACATTTGCTCAACGACGAGTTTCGAATCCATTCGAACGTGTATCGATGCAGAGGGATCCAGTTCACGGGCTTTGCGCAGACCGCCCACTAATCCCGAGTATTCCGCGACGTTATTGGTTGCAATTCCCACAAAGACTCCGACCTCTGCGAGGACCGCGCCCGACTCAGCATCAATCACTACCGCACCACCGGCCGCGACCCCGGGGTTCCCTCGCGAACCCCCGTCCGCCTCGACAATGAAGCGCGTCACAGTCCGGATTCCGCCGTCCGAATCAGAATTGCGTTGCTGTCCGGGCAGATCAACACCTCGTCGGCGTCGGCGGCTCGCACGTCTTGGAGTTGCCCCGGCGTCAGGGTGACCCCACTCGCCGACGTGATTCCTGCGTGCAGGTGGGATGCGCCAACCCCGTAACGTTCACGTAGGCGTTCGTAGAGCTCAATTAGGTCGGTCGGCAGAGAGGCAACAATCTCGGCACGAGCGTTAACGATATCGACGCGGCGTCGGTTTGACGCATCAATATCTGACCGAAGTGAATTTTGTGCCTCTGCCCGAGCATCGTGGAAAGAGTCGCGTGAGATTTTGATGGCGTTCCAGGTGCCCGTCACCTCATCGCGATCTGTCAGGGCCGCTAATTCTTGTTCTTCGAGCATCTCAATCCGACGTTCTAGCGACTCAATTTCGTGTTCGAGCGACGTCAGTTCTTTCGAGTCAGTCGAACCCTTTTCGCGTTCACGATCCTGCGCGATGCGTGCCCTGGCAACCCGGATGTCCGACTCGAGGTGTTCGCACTGGCGTTCGATCTCGTCATGACGATCTGCCCACTCTTCCGCCTCACGCACGAGACGTTGATACTCTGCGTCGGTATCAAGAGCCTTCATCGCGGCATTTGCATCGACGATCGTTCGACTGATGACAATTTCTTCAGTGTCGAGCGCAAGGACATCGAGCAACCTGGCTTGAGTCTCAGCGGGAGCGCGCAACGCCATTACTGCATCACCGCAAAAGACCATGGATCTGTGTTGATGTCAGAAACCGTCACTTCAATGCCGGGTCGCGCCAGGCTGAATTCCGCCGCCGCGGTCTCAAGCCACAGCCATTCGGCCGCCCAGTGCGACACGTCAATGAGTGCCGTGTCATTTCCGAGCCGCGCTTGTTCTCGGAATTCCGACGCAGGGTGATGGCGCAAATCACTCGTCACATACACATCGGTTGCGGTGACATCACCATGGGCAAGGAGAGCGTCCCCCGCGCCGGCACAGAGCGAAACGGAGTGGATTCGGCGAGCAAAGTTGCCAGACACTCGGATGCCACCCGCTGTCGCCGGCAGTTTCGATGCAATTGACCGCGCAAATTCTCCCAGAGTTTGTTCAGCGACGCGCCCGATTATTCCGAGTCCACCACCCAGATCATTCGAGACGATCGGGCGCTCAACGATAACGCCCAGAGCCTTTGCCATCGATGCGCTCGTGCCCGTGGGTACACGGTCACCATTGGTATGTACGCCGATCGCCGCGCATCCGTCGCGGATAAGCCGTGCGATGAGTTCGCCTTTGTACAGATTCTCGTCAACGGTGGACATTCCCTTGAGGAGCAGCGGGTGATGAGAAATGAGCGCGTCATATCCGCCGAGAATTGCCTCGGAAACGGTCGCGTCAGTGATGTCCACCGCGAATAACACGGATGAGACGGGGTGGTTCGAAGCGCCAGAGATGATGCCGGAATTATCCCAATCCTCTTGGCCCGCCAACGGCCACAACTCATCAATCGTTGCGGTGATGTCCCGCAGTGTCGTCGTCACGGCTGGCCTACGCAGTGCGATTCGCGCGAACTGCGCTGGGCGTCGAGACGATAAGTGACAGAACGAATGAGACCACAAGAACTACCGTTGGGACGACAAGCAATACTGTCCCCGAAAGTCCCAATGTCGTTGCGAGCGGTGCAATCGAGCTGTCGTAGATGGGCGCAAGACCCGGGACAGACCACGACGTCAAGGCGAGTCCAACCACCATCAGAAGAGCAGAGAGAACGGTGTTGATGACTCGCGCTGCCCCGCCGAGTTCACGACGTGATGCGATCGAGGCACCGGCCATGAGTCCAATTATCACCATGAGCGGGATCGACACGAACGGGATTCCAGGGAGCACCATCGTGATGTCACCGGCAATCCCCGTCAGGTCTAGTGCGAGAAGGACTAACGGCACGGCGATGACAATCATGCGAATCAATACGGAGCTTGCTTCGCGGTCATCCCGAACAGTCACCATCATTAGCGACCGACCGATAAGCGCGGCGATCAGAATCAGGGGGACCGCGAACGCAATCGTTCCTGAAAGGAGCGCTAGCTCGGCGCTGGCTGCGACAACGTGCAGCGCCGGGTTGGACCCGACCAGCAGATCGCCCAGCGCATCAGGACTCATCCCGGCCACGAGAACCCACGCAGCAAACCCAAGACCGGCGGCGAGGCCAATATAAAGCGGAAGACCAATCACAGCGTTTTCGTCACGGCGACTGACGGTTGCGGTTCCCGACTCTATACCCGCAAACACGATAACGCCGATTGGAATGATTCCCGTCGCGATAACGATGTTCTCTGGCGTGAACACGGCACCCGTGTTTGTGGTGGCAAGAACCGCTAGACCCGTGAGCATGACAACCGTGGGCCCGATTAGCGTGAATCCCGCCAGGGCCAAAATCACACCGCGAAAAGCCCGCCGTGAAAGCGACGCCATGACGAATCCCACCAATACGATGAGCGTAACGACCAGCACCGAGGCGTGCGCATTCGGGGCAAATTCGGCAAGTGTGGAGGCAACGCCAGGAATCGAACTGAGCTGAATACCGACTCCCTGCGACGTGACGAGAAGGATGGTTAGAGCGCCGATGAGGACAGCGAGCGACCCGATTGTCCAGAGAAGTGTTCCCCCGACAGCGCCAGCGACACGTTGAACCGCGCCCATTGTTGACAGCGCGTGGCGAATCGACGTTGAACGAGCGAGAAGAACCAGGGGAAGAGCCACAAGAAGAGCCACAACCGACGAAAATACCCCGGATGAGCTCAGCATCATTTCGGTATTGACGGGGACGGGCGACCCGAAACCATTAAAAACGGCCGACGTCACCGGAATCAGGATGGCAACCATTGTCGCCACGAGGACCACGACATTCCAGCCGCGGTAACGATCGTTGACGGGTATCCCCTCAGAAACCTGACGAGCAGGAACGGCGGGCGGCGGCGATTCAAGAAGGTTGGCAAGGGTTGACGTCGAATCGATGCCGGACGGAGCCTCGGTTGAGGCAAGCGCGTCATCCACGGCTTTCGTCGCTGAATCCGACGGGGGCTCATCGCTCAGACTCAACGAGGAAATCTTCGGGTCAACGTCTGCAAAAACCTGTTTCAGCTCATCCAACAACGGCTGCGCGTTCTCTGGTTTCGCCACACGCAAATGGGCGACGAATTCCTTTGCCGTTCGCAGGTCGTCTTCCCGTAATGTCACTTGCGCGTCGAGCATTAAAATCTGTTCCGAACTTGTCATCTCGGCAGACTCCGCAAACACCATCGCAATTTCCTCTTCGGACATGGATTTGCGCGTCGGGACTACAAGGCGTGTGGGCGGCGCGGGTTCCCGAAGACTCGGTTGTCCTGTGGCCACAGTCGGAAAAAAATTCACATCTGAGGCTGCCGGAATTGGCGTCGATCCCACTGCTGGCAGAATCGGCACGAAATCGGCGTTTTCTGCTGACGCGGCCACAAACGAGGAACGTCGAGGACGACCAAAGAGGTTTTTCTCGTTTTCTTTATCCGCGACCATGTTTACTACCTTAACGCTCCAAAGCGGGCGAATCGCGGATTTACGCGAGGCGTCGTGGCACGGTTGCGACCGCCACGCCGCTGACTAGCAGGCCGATTCCGACCCATCCGATTGGTGGAAGGACCTCACCCAGCAACAAAACAGCCAGAATGGTCGCGAATACCGGTTCTAAAAGGGTTACCAGAGTGACGAGGGATGCACTTGCCCGGGTGAGCGCGTAACCGAATAACAGATATGCGAGAACTAATGGTCCCAGCGCAAGATAAGCGCCACGAGCCAGATTGTCGAAATCTGATACGAGCGGACCTCCCGTGAGCACAAGCACGACGAGCAAGGGCAACGCCCCCGAACCGAATACTGCACCCATCGAGCCTCGGAAGCTTGCTCCCGCTGCAATCACGCGAGACCCCGCCACCGAATACAACGCGTAGGCCATTCCTGCGATCAACGCGAGCAACACGCCATTCAGTCCGACCTCACTCGTCCCCCCACGGGCAACACCGACGAAGGCCAGCCCCAACCCCGCTATTCCGAGTGCGAGAAACCAGCGTTGCGTGGGCTTCCTCTTCGTTGCGAGCCATTCGATGACGCCGGCGAAAAGAGGTCCCGACCCCAACGCGACCGTGTTCCCGACCGCCACGCCCGCGTCGCGCATTCCTGCGTAGAACGCGAGCGGATAGACCACAACGCCGATTCCTCCGAGAAGCACCCACCATCGCGCCTCGGGAATAGCGACTGCTTTTCGCACCGCGGGCCAGGTCAACGCCGCGAGAATGATTCCGCCGACCCCCATCGTGAAAGACCCGATTGCGAACGTAGAAACATCCGCTGACATACCAGCG